>NZ_DLJW01000133.1:0-170512 GCF_002477705.1 Stenotrophomonas sp. UBA7606
TTGAAGCCGGCATCCACGTGCAGGGCATCCACCCGCGACGGATAGCCCTGGCCCTGGATGCGGAACGCCTCGGTATTGGCCAGCGCTTCCTTGAACCCGGGGGTGTCCGAATTGGCAAGGTTGTGCGAGACAGTGGCCTGCGCCTGCAGCGAGGCGCGGGCGCCGGTCATGGCGACGTAGAGGGCTTTGTCCATGGGGCGGGGTTCGCAGGTTGGGATTCGGGTTTGGAAAGCGGAAGCAGGCCGGGCCGTTGTACTCGGTGCAGCACGCCCACCAGGGTGTTACGTCCATCAGGGTGTTACGTCCATCAGCAGAGCCGCGGAAAGGCTGCAGTGGAACCGGGCCGGGAATCGACCAGAGGCAGGTCCATCCCCGGTCCAGACGCCACAAGGTCTCCCTTAGCGGATGTTGATGATGGTCTGGGTGATCTGGTCCTGCGTGGAGACCATCTGTGCATTGGCCTGGAAGTTGCGCTGGGCAACGATCATGTTCACCAGCTGCTCGGTCAGATCGACGGTGGACGCTTCCAGCGAACCGGACTGGATCTGGCCAAGGTCGGAGCTGTCCGGCGCACCGGTGCGCGGGCTACCGGAGGCATTGGTTTCGGACCACACGTTGTTGCCCAGGTTCTGCAGGCCCTGCGGGTTGTTGAAGTTGGTCAGCGCCACCTGTCCCAGGGCCTGGTCGTCGCCATTGGAGTAGCGTGCATACACAACGCCGTCGTCGGCAATGCTGATCTCGGTGAGCTTGCCGGAGGCATAGCCGTCCTGGCGGGTGTCACGCAGGGCGAATTTCTCGCCGTACTGGGTGGAGCCGGTCACGTCCAGGGTCATGTTGAGTACGCCGGCACCGGTGCTGGGCGTGAACGGATCCAGTGCGATGGTGCCGTTGGCCGGGCTGAGCAAGGCGCCGCTGTTGGAGAACTGCAGCAGGGTGGGGGCGCCAGCCGCCTGGCCATCGACGTAGTTGTGGACTTCCCATTCATTGGCATTGGCGGTCTTTACGAAGTACGAGGTCTGGGTGTGGCTGACACCCAGCGAGTCGTACACGGTGACGCCGCCGGTGGAGTGGTTGTAGCTGTTGGCATTGGCCGGGTCCAACGGCGTGACCGTTGGCGCGGCAGCATTGGCCGGCAGGGTGAAGGTGCTGTTGACCCGGCTGGTCTGCTGCGGCGGGCTGTCGGTGGTGAGCAGTTGCAGGTCGGTCAGTGCGCCATCGAAGCGGGTGCCATCTGCGTTGGGGGCAAACACCTGCAGGCGGGCGCCCTGCGGATTGACCACATAGCCATTGTTGTCGGTCTGGAAGTTGCCGGCGCGCGAATAGACGCGGCTGCCGTTCATGCTCAGGGTGAAGAAGCCTTCGCCTTCCACGGCCAGGTCCAGGCTGCGTCCGGTCTGGTCGATGTTGCCCTGCGCGAACTGCTGGGCCACGTTGCTCTGGCGCACGCCTGCGCCGACCGCGTTACGGGCCAGGCCGTAGCTGGTGGAGTTGAACATGTCCGCGAACTCGGCACGCGACTCCTTGAAGCCGGTGGTGTTGACGTTGGCGATGTTGTTGGCGGTGACATTCAGATCGGCGTTGGCGGCGTTGATGCCGGACAGCGAGACATTGAAACCCATGGCGATACTCCTGGAAGATGGTTCGGGGCGGCTCAGCTGACGCGGAGCACGTAGGCGAGCGGGGCAGAGCCCAGGCCCTTGAGGTTGAGGTAGAGGCCGTCGGTGCCGACCGTCACGCTTTCCACTTCAGCCTGCACATAGGTGCTGAGCTTGGTGTTGGTGCCGCTGCTGTCGGTGTGCGAGGCGGTGATGCTGTAGCTGCCGGCTGGCATGCGCTTGCCATCGGCGTCGGTGCCATCCCATTCAAAAGAGACCTCACCTGCAGCGTCGGCGTTCACGGTCACACTCTTCACCTTGGCACCGTTGGCATCGGTGATGTCCACGGTGACGGTGCCGGCGCCAGGTGCGGCCACCGTGCCGCGGGTGCCGCCTTCGGCTTCCAGCGCGAGCTTGGCCGAAGGCACCAGCACGTCGTGGCCGACCAGGCCGGCCCCCTTGAGGATCTGGTCGTTGGACATCGCCGTCTGGAAACTCTCGACCGTGCTGTTGAGGTCGCTGATGCCCTGCACGGTGGACAGCTGCGCCATCTGCGCGACCATCTGGCTGTTGTCCATCGGCTTGAGCGGGTCCTGGTGCTGTAACTGGGTGGTCATCAGCTTCAGGAAGTCCGCCTGGTCCAGGCTGTCTTTCTTCTTGGTGGAGGTACTGGTCTGGCCGGTAAGGCCAAGCGAGCTGTAGAGATCGTTGGAGACGCTGGTGGTCATGGGGGTATCCGGGTTGCGGGCCTCAGCGGCCCATCGTCAAGGTGGCCAGGGCCAGTTCCTTGGCGGTGCTGAGCATCTCCACGCCAGCCTGGTAGTTACGCGAGGTGGAAATCAGGTTGACCATCTGTGCCACCGGGTCCACGTCGGGCGAGTACACGTAGCCATCGCCATCGGCCAGTGGATGATTGGGCTCGTAGCGCTTGATCGGCGGGGCATCGCTCTGCGCGATTTCCTTGACCTGCACGCCGGTCAGGTTGGGGTCGTTACGGCTGGTGACGGCCTGGAAGATCGGCTCCAGCGGCTTGTAGACCGCCTCGGGTGAGCCGGCGATGGAATCGGCATTGGACAGGTTGGAGGCAATGGTGCTCATGCGCACCGACTGCGCCTGCAGCGCCGAGCCAGCGATATCGAAGATGGGCAGGTTGCTCATGGGCGTTCCCTTACTGGCCGGTGATGGCGGTCAACATGGTCTTGACCTTGGATTCGACGAAGCTCAGCGAGGCGCGGTACTCCAGCGCGGCGCGGCCATAGGCGGCGCGTTCGGTATCCGGGTCGACGGTGTTGCCGTCCAGGCTGGGCTGAACCCCGGCCCGCAATATCTGGAACGGGTTGAGGCCGTCAGGGCTGGCGATGGCGTAGTGCTGCTCGGCGGTGGCGGTCAGGGCGCCGCTGCCAGCCACGCCCTGGGCCTGGCGCAGGGCGGCGTCAAAGTCCAGGTCGCGGGCCTTGTAGCCGGGGGTGTCGGCATTGCTCAGGTTGCTGGCAATCAGCTTCATGCGCTGCTCGCGCAGTGGCATTGCCTGGGCATGGACGCCCAGATAGTCGGAAATCAGGTTGGCCATGCGCCACCTCCCACGGATCGTTGCCGTGAGCGGTGCAAGCCGCGTGCCAGAACAGCGCCGGCCCGAAAGGTAGTGCCGAGCCATGCTCGGCAGGGGCTTTACAGGCCAACCGGCCAATCCCGACCCATGCTCGGCAGAGACCGACCAGCAGCCAGCCCCGAGCGACCCCAGCCCGAAGGCAGCGACGCCGGGGCATCCAGGCCGCCCGCGCCGGAAACTCAGGCGTACTGCGCCTCGGCAACCTCGCGTAGCCGGTGCAGTACGAAATCGGCCAGCTCGTGCGGGCTGTACTTGGCCACGAAGGCGTTGGCGCCCACGCGCTCCACCATGGCGTTGTTGAATACGCCTGACAAGGAGGTGTGCAGCAGCACGAACAGCCCCGCCAGCCCCGGATGGCGGCGGATTTCCGTCGTCAGGGTGTAACCGTCCATCGCCGGCATCTCGATATCGGAGATCACCATGGCGTAGCGCTCGGCCGGGTTCTCCCCGGCCGCATGGATCTGCAGCAGGTGCTCCAGCGCCTGCTTGCCGTCGGACAGCAGGGTCGCATTGACCCCCAGCTGATCCAGCACGCTGCGGATCTGCTGACGCGCAACCCGCGAATCATCCACCACCAGTACCTGCATGGGCGGGGCGTCGGCCGGCAGCGCCATCGATGGGTCGAGCACGGCCTCGCTGCGCAGCTGGGCGATATCGGCCAGCACGCTTTCCACGTCGATCACCTGGATCAGCTCGCCCTGGAAACGGGTAACCGCGGTGAGGTAGGTCGATTCGGCGCCCAGCTCCGGCGGCGGGTGGATGTCCTCCACCGCGATGTTCACGATGCGCTCGACACCGCTGACCAGGAACCCCTGCACCGAACGGTTGAACTCGGTGACCACCAGGTAGCCGGGGGCGGTGTCGGCCTCCGGCTCGCGCTCCGGGTGGCCGATGGCCAGGCCCAGGTCCAGCACCGGCACCGATCGCCCGCGGACGTCGGCAACACCGGCAAACTGCGCGGGCAGGCCGGGCACCTGGAACAGGGAGGGGCGGCGCAGCACTTCCTGTACCTTGAACACGTTCACGCCAAAAAGCTGACGGCCGCCGAGGCGGAACAACAGCAATGCCAGCCGGTTGTGGCCGGCCAGACGGGTGCGCTGGTCAATACGGTTGAGCAGGTCTTGTGACATGCAGACGGTATCGGCGGCGGGGGCCGACAACTTGAGTGCCGTCGCGACCGCGGGTTTGGCACAGCCCTTGCCTGTGTATCGGCAGGTTCGAGCTGATCGGTTGCCATTGCGTATGCGCCTGTTCCTTCTCTTGTGTCTGTTGTCGCCGCTGGCTGCGTTGGCCATGGCCTTCCAGCCGGTGGAGAGCATCCGTGCCGCAGCGCTGACCACGCTGGCCCCGGGCGAGGAAGGAGAGGCCGGCGTGGACGCTGGGCTGCGGCTGCCGGCCTGTCCGGTAGCCCTGCAGGCCAGGGCCACTGCCAACACCACCGTTGAGGTTGCCTGCCCGCAGGCTGGGGGCTGGCGCCTGTTCGTGCCGGTCAAGGTGCGCCGCGAGCAGGGCGTGTTGGTGTTGAACCGTGGTGTGGCCGCTGGAGAAACCCTGGGTCTGGCCGATATAAGTACGGTGAAGCGTGATACCGCCCGCATCGCCGGCGCCGTGCTGTCGCAGCCCGATGCTGCAGTCGGCCGGGTGGCCAGGCGTGCCCTTGCCGCCGGCAGCCTGCTGTCAGCCAACGACCTGGTGGCCCCGCGCATTGTCCGCCGCGGTGACAGCGTGGCACTGGTGGCCCGCCGTGGCGGGGTTGAGGTGCGGATGGCGGGCAAGGCCCTGGGGGACGCCGGGGAGGGGGAGCGGGTGTCGGTGGAGAACCTTTCATCACGGCGGGTGATGCAGGGTGTGGCCACCTCCACCGGCGATGTGCTGGTCAGTCGCTGAAAGCCCTAAAGAACCCTCGGCCGCGGCCGTTATAGTTTTCGTACAGAATCAGGACTCCATCACATGAGCCAGAAAATCGACGGTGGTATTGCAGCCGCAACCCAGTTGCGCAGCGTCGCGATCAACACCAAGGTGGCCGCCGCCGGTGAAGCCAAGGCCCAGGCCGTGGCATCGGCCGACAGCGTGCGCCTGACCGGCGAAGCCACCCAGTTGCAGGCGGTGCAGCGCGAGTTGTCGGCGGCCCCGGCCATCGACCCGGCCCGGGTCCAGGCCGTGCGCGAGGCGTTGGAGAACGGCAGCTACAAGATCAATCCGGACGCAATCGCGTCGCGCATGCTGGATCTGGACCAGCAGCTGCAGGGATGAACCTGAGCATGGGCGATCCGCTGGAGCGGCTGAGCGATGCGCTGGATGGCGAGCAGCGGGCGCTGATCGAACACGACGTGGCGGCGCTGGTCGCGGCCACCGGCAAAAAGCTGGAGGCCCTGCGCGAACTGGAACGGCAGCCGCCGCTGCACAATGCCGACCGCCTGAAGGAACTGGCCGAACGCAACCACGCCAACGGCGTGCTGCTGGCCCGGCGCCGCCGTGAGGTCAACTGGGCCTTGCGCCAGCTTGGCCGCAGCGAGGCAGCCCCGTCCTATGACGCCAAGGGCCAGGCCCAGACCGTGCACGCGCGGCGGCCCTTGGCCGTGGCCTGATCGGGCGCGGGCAACGCAGTCCGCATTCATCCCGCTATAGTGGCAGCCCCCACCTTTGCTGTGCCGGCTGCCCGTGAACGCATCAGATTATTCTTCGCTAGCCCCCATTCCATCGGCCGCCACCCTGCGCGCGTTGGGCGAACGGGTGCAGCACGGCATGTTGGTGTTCAATGGCCGCTTCGAGGTCAGCATGGCCAATGGCTTGGCCCGCCAGCTGTTTGGCGCACAGGCTGCCAGCGTTGCCAATCTGGCCCGCGAGCTGGAAACACTGCTGCCACCTTTCGCCTTGCCGCAGGCCCGCGAGACCGGCAACTGGACCGGTAGCCTGCCGGTGGGCGAGCGGGTCATCACCGTGCACCTGCACCACCACGCCGATGCCGGTGGCGACGCCTATCTGGCGCTGTTCCAGCATGTCGACGGGCCGGAAGACTACGAACGCGAGCTGCAACAACGCCATGCCGAACTCCGCCAGGCCTACCTGCGATTGAACGGCGCGCAGGAAAAATTGCTGCAATCGGAAAAAATGGCCTCGATCGGCCAGTTGGCGGCAGGCGTGGCGCATGAGATCAACAACCCGATCGGCTACGTGCATTCCAACCTGGGCAGCCTGCAGGAATACCTGCGCAGCCTGTTCACGGTGATCGAGGCTTATGAGCGCGCCTTGCGTGCGCCCGACCCCAAGGCCTTGATCGCGGAAATCGACGATATCCGCAACCGCCTGGACATCGATTTCATCAGCCGTGACCTGCCACAGCTGATGGCCGAGTCGCGCGAAGGCATCGAGCGCGTGACCCGTATCGTGCGTGACCTGAAGGACTTCTCCTATTCCGGGCGCGATGAGTCGTGGAAGCTGGTGGACCTGCATGCAGGCCTGGAATCCACCATCAACATCATCTGGAACGAGCTCAAGTACAAGGTCACCCTGGAGCGCCGTTATGGCGAGCTGCCGATGATCGAGTGCTTGCCGTCGGAACTGAACCAGGTCTACATGAACCTGCTGCTCAATGCCGGCCACGCCATTGCCGACCGCGGCAACATCATTGTCAGCACCGGCGTCGACGGTGATGAGGTGTGGGTGGAGTTCCAGGACAACGGTGCCGGTATTTCGCCGGAACTGCGCCAGCGCATCTTCGACCCGTTCTTCACCACCAAACCGGTGGGCAGCGGCACCGGGCTGGGCCTGTCGATCTCCTACGGCATCATCAACAAGCACCATGGTCGCATCGACCTGGACAGTACCGTCGGCGCGGGCTCGCGCTTCCGCATTGTCCTGCCCATCCGCCAGCCCAAGTGACCCCGGCGGCAGGCCCGGTGCAAGCGGCCGAACGGCAGCGGATCTGCGCCCCTTGGTCGCTGCGGTGACGGCCATCCCGCGTCCGCAGGTCGGCAGCGGGGGGCGCAGATCGCTATCTGCACAAGTGCGCGGTTGGCGTTGCGGCATACCCCGTGCTACAGGGTTGTGCCTCCGCCGGCTTGCTCAGACGGGGCTTACGCCCTGCTTTTCATCGTGGGTGCGGAAAGCCTGGCGTATGTGCTCGCGCAGCTCGTCGTCGTTCCAGGGTTTGGTCAGGAAACGGTAGATGGCGCCGCGGTTGATTGCATCGGTGACGGTGTTCAGATCGGTGTAGCCGGACAGCACCAGGCGGATGGTGTCCGGGTAGAGCATCTTCACCCGGCCCAGGAACTCGGTGCCGCTCATGTCGCTCATGCGCTGGTCGGACAGGATCACCTGCACATCGTTGATGGCCAGCAGGTCAAAGGCATCGCGCACATTGCCCGCCGCCAGGATCCGGTAGCCGTCACGGCGGAACAGGCGTACCAGCGAGCGCAGTACGTTTTCCTCATCATCCAGCAGCAGCAAGGTGCGATCCGGGCGGGTTTCGGCAAACGCCTCCGGGCGCAGATAGCGCCGGCGCAGGGTCATGCCGGCTGCATCCGCCGACATCGGCTCGCCGAACAGGTAGCCCTGGAAGACGTCGCAGTCATTGCGCCGCAAAAAGCCCAACTGGGCCTGCGACTCGACGCCGTTGGCGATGACGGTCATGCCCAGCTGGTGGCCCATGGCGATGATCGCGCGGCTGATCGCCGCCTCGCGGTTGGCGGCCGGCGCGCTCTTGATGAAGGTGCGGTCGATCTTGAGCTTGTCCACCGGATAGCGCACCAGCGCACTGAGGCTGGAATCGCCGGTGCCGAAGTTGTCCAGGCACAGGCTGATGCCCTCGTTGCGCAGGTTGGCCAGGGTTTCGTGGACGAAGTTGACGTTGTTGGTCAACGCGCTCTCGTTGATCTCCAGGGTCAACATGCGCGCCGGTACGCCGATGGACTGCAGCATGGCCATCACCTCGGTGAAGAAGTTCGGCCGCAGCAGCTGCAGGGTGGAAACATTGACCGCGACGTTGAAATCCTCGAAACCCTGGTCACGCCAGGCCCTGGCCTGGCGCAAGGTCATCTCCAGCACCCAAGCGCCGATCTGCACGATGATGCCCAAGCGTTCGGCGGTACGCATGAAACGCTCGGGCACCAGCATGCCCAGCGTCGGTGATTGCCAGCGCAGCAGTGCTTCCATGCCGACCACATGGCCATCGCGGGCGCTGACCAGCGGTTGGTAGCGCAGGCGCAGCTCGCCGTTGTCGATCGCATCCACCAACTGGCGCGAGATGATGCTCTCGCTGTGGGCACTGCTGGGTTTGTGCAGCACATGGATATGCACGGCGTTGCCACCCTCGCGGCCGGCCTGGTGCAGGGCATCCTCGGCCAGGTCCAGCAGGGCCGTGGCGGTGCCGGCGTGCTCGGGGCACAGGCTGACCCCCAGCTTGCCGGTCAGGAACAGCGTGTACGGCAGCACCGACAGCGGCAACTCGATCTGCTGGCGGATCTGCTCGGCCAGCTCCTCAGGCGCTGCGACACCGCTGCCGCGCGGCACCGCGATCAAGAATTCGTCGCTGCCATGCCGCCACAGGCGGCCGCGGCCGCCGAGGAAGCCACGCAGCCGTTCGGCGATCAGCACCAGCGCCTGATCGCCCACCTCGGCGCTCATGTTTTCGTTGACCGAGGCGAAGTGGTCAATGTCCAGATGCATCAGGATCAAGCCCGGGCCGCCACGGTAAGCGGCATCCACCAGCGCCAGCAGTTCCGGATTGCCCGCGCCCAACCGCACGGGGCGGGCATCGGCGCGTTCTGCGGGGCTGGGGATGGTGCTGTTCCACATGTAGGGACGTTCCTGGCGGGGTGGGTCAGTGTGCCGCATCGGCGTAAGGCAGGTGCAGACTGATGCAGGTGCCTTCGCCCGGGGCGGTTTCAATGGACAGGCTGCCGCCTGCGCTCTGGGCGCGTTCGCGCATGACGATCATGCCCAGGCCGCGTGGGCCTTGGGGATCAAAACCCTCGCCATCGTCCACTACCCGCAGTTGCAGGCCTGCATCGCCAGCGGCGCGCAGTTGCAGGGACACCTGGCTGGCACGGGCGTGGCGCAATGCATTGGTCAGGCTTTCCTGGGCGATACGGAAGCACGCCTGCTCCACCTCGTTGCTGGGCCGGCGGGGCAGGGCGCCGACATCCAGCAGCAGCTCCACCGGTGTGGAGCGGAACAGCATGTTGGCCTGCCAGCGCAGCGCAGCTTCCAGGCCCAGCGCGTCCAACTGCGGCGGGCGCAGCAGCATCGACAGGTTGCGCAGTTTGGTGACCGTGCTGTCAGCCAGCTCGATGATCTGGTCGATATCGTCCTGGCGGCGCGGGGCGTCGACTTCGTCACGGGCGGCGCAGGCTGCCAGCTTGATCGCGGTGATGGCTTGGCCGATATCGTCATGCAGGTCGCGCGAGATCGAGCGGCGTTCGTCCTCCTGCAGGGAGAAAAGGCGCCCGGCCATGGCCTGCAGCTCGGCGTTGCTGGTGGCCAGGGCGGCGCGCCCGCACTCGATCTCGCTCAGGTCGTGGACAACAAACAGATGCCGGCCGTGACCGGCGGAGGGCATCGGCCGTGCCATCACCGAGCACTGCAGCACCTGACCATCACGTCCGGGCAAAGCGCAAGGCACCGGGCCATCCCCGACAATAGGCGGCATGGCAGCAACGGCCATCAGATCCTTTGCATACGCAGTGGTATCCAGGGCCAGCAGGCGTCGCGCTGCGGGATTGGCAAAATCCAGGGTGTGACCATCGGTGATCACCACCGCGTCGGGCATCGTCGTGGCCAGTTGCCGGAAGGATGCATCGTTGCAGTCCGGAGCATGCTGCCTGCGTTGTCGCAGCAGTGGCCACAGCGCTGCGCACACTGCCAGCGCGATGGCCGTCACGGTTTTCCAGCCAATCAGCTGCTGGAAAGCGGCAATCGCCACACCGCCGCTGATCACCGCCACCGCCAGCAAGGCAAGCACCAGTAGCAGGGTATGGCGCCGGGCAGGGCTGCGGGAGGCAGTTGCAGGCGCGTGATGAGCGGGGGCCGGGCCGGCGTCCATGGGCAGGGGAGTTGCTGAGCGTCGCACCATCTTAACGGCTTGTGTGCAGCTGGCACGACGGAGTGCTCAATTCTCTGCCCGGCTTGCCGCTAAGGATTAGGTCCCCGGATTGTCGGGCGTGGAGATCGAGCGCGTGGATCGCGGCCTTATTGCAACCCTGCTTCGCCACCCGTTGAATGCAGCCGTCGTGCTCATGGACCGGGAAGGGCAGCCACTGGCCGCCAACAGTGAAGCGCGTCAGCTGGGTTTGCCAGGCAGTTTGTCGCACTACAACGCACAACTGGAGGGCACCCGCCAGCGGGCGCGGGGACAGGACGTCGTCGCCTGCCTGTTGCCCACCGCCAGTGGCAGCCTGGAGGGGCAACTGAGCGAGCTGCACGCAGCAGACGGTAGCCTGCAGGGCTATCTCTACACCTTTGCCAACAGCAGCGAACAGCGCAGCAGCCGTTGGCTGCAGGCGATGCAATCGGCAGGCCACCGTTTGTGGGACTGGGACATCGGTGCTGATCGACTGGTGCATACCCGGGCCGAAGCGCCACAACTGGATTTACAGCCCGCTCAGGGCGCCTTCGAAAACGTGCATCCGGACGATATGCCGGTACTGCGCGCCGCAGTCGACGCCCACCTGCGGGAGGGCGAGGAGCCGTTTTCCTGCGAGTTCCGCTTGCGGCAGGCAGATGGGCACTGGCGTTGGGTGTTGAACCGTGGCCGCGTTGTGGCCCGCACCAGCGACGGCCAGCCCCAACGTATGGTCGGCACCTACACCGACATCCAACCGCAGAAGGAACTCGAGAACGAACTGCGTGCGCAGCAGGCCCTGCTGCAGCGCGCCCAGCGTGTTGCCGGCATGGGCAGCTGTGCCTGGAGTGCGCGTGGCGGCAAGCTGGAGTGGTCCGTCGAGTTGGCTACCGCGCTTGGCTGGGAAGGCGAGGCGTTGCCGCAGGGGCGACAGTGGCTGCGGCAGTTGCCCGGTGAGGCGCGGCGCCAGCTTTTCAGCCAATGGCGACGCCTGCAGGACGAAGGACAGGTGGGCAGCTTTGACCTTGCGTGGGGCCGCGACCCGCTATACCAGCAGCACCTGCGGGTCTGGCTGGAGGCCGAACATGACGGTACAGGCCGGCTGCAGCGGGTGCTGGGGCAGGTGCAGAACATCAGCAACCAGCGCCGTACGGACGCACTGATCCGCTGGCGCACCGAACTGCTGAACCGGGTGTCCGCGCTGGGCCGCATCGGTGGCTGTGAGATCGAGGTTGAAACCCGGCTCATGTTGTGGACCGAGGAGTGCTACCGCATCCACGGCCTGCGCAAGGCACCGGTGACGCTGGACCAGGCGCTTGCCCTCTACACCCAGGATTCCCGCGACAATTTTGAAGCCGCCCTGACCCGCATCGCCGCAGGTGGTCTGCCGGAGCGGCTGGACCTGTGTTTCTACCGCCCGTCCGGGCAGCGGATCTGGGTGCAGGTGCTGGTGGAACTGGACCGGCGCGAGGGGCTGCCAGAGCGCTACGTGGTGCTGTTCCGCGATACCACCCGGGAACGCGAGGCGGACGAACGGCTAGAGCTGCTCGCTCATTACGATCTGCTGACCGGCCTGCCGAACCGCATGCTGCTGCGCGAGCAGGCAGGCGAGGCGATGATCGAGGCGCGTGAGCGTGGTGCCATCCTGGCCATGCTGTTCATCGACCTGGACGGCTTCAAGAGCATCAATGACACCTTTGGCCATGCCACCGGCGACATGCTGCTGAAGGCGGCAGCATCGCGGCTGCACCAGAACCTTCGCAATGCGGACCTGTTTGCCCGTTTCAACGGTGACGAGTTCATCGTGATCCTGCGCAACCTGGCCGAGCCGGACGACGCCGGGCACGTGGCGCGCAAGCTCATCGCCTCCCTGGCCGAGCCGCTCTATCGCGACGATGTCACGCTCAAGGTGGGCGCCAGCGTGGGCATCGCGCTGCAGGACGAAACCCGCAACGACTTCGACAGCCTGCTGCGTGCGGCCGATGCCGCCATGCACGCGGCCAAGGAAGCCGGGCGCAACACCTACCAGTACTACAGCCAGGATGCACTGGCGCGCACCCAGCGTCGCCTGGACATCGAGCATGCCTTGCATGGGGCGGTGGACCGTGACGAGTTCAGCCTGGTCTACCAGCCGCTGGTGGATTCGCGCGAGGGCCAACCGCCGTCGATCGAGGCCTTGCTGCGCTGGAGCAACCCAACGCTGGGTGCCTGCGCGCCGGCCGAATTCATTCCCATTGCCGAAAAGTGCGGTGAAATCGTGCGTATTGGCGATTGGGTGCTGGAAGAGGTCTGCCGCCAGGCACGTGTATGGGAGCAGGCTGGCCTGCAGTTCGAGCGGGTAGCGGTGAATGTGTCGGCCATCCAGCTGCGTGAACGGGGTTTTGGCGAGCGCGTGGTGGCCATCTGCAAGCAGCACGGCTGGCCGGCGCATCGCCTTGAACTGGAACTCACCGAATCGGCGCTGATCCGCGACACCGATACCCTGCGTCAGTGCTTTGACATCTTTGAGCAGTACGGCATACCGCTGGCGGTGGATGACTTCGGTACGGGCTTCTCGAACCTGCATTACCTCAACCGCTTCCCGGTCCAACGGCTGAAGATCGACCGCAGTTTTGTCCAAGGCATGCTGCACGATGCCGGTACCGCCGAAGTCACCCAGGCCATCGTGCACCTGGGGCACGCGCTGGGCATGCGGGTGGTCGCCGAGGGCGTGGAAACCCAAGCCGAAGCCACCATGCTGCAGCGCCAGGGCTGCGACGCATTGCAGGGCTACCTGTTCGCCCGTCCCTTGCGGCCGCGCGACATGGTGCAGTGGCTTAAACATGGTCAGGTACTGTCCGCTGCGACGCACCCTGGCCAACTTGCCAACGAATACCTGCATGCCAGCCTCTAGGCCGCTGCGTCCTGCAGCAGGGGCGGTGCAGGTCAAGGCCCCACGTGTGTTGCCAATTGCCGGCCACACGAGGCGGAGACGCCGCGCTTGCTTGGGCCGGCGAGCGGCCGATGCTCTGCGGTACTTCAGCGCGTCCGCTTGATTGGAAAAGAAGCGTTATTTTCCGCAGTGATGCGGGCGCCGGGTTCACTTCAGGTTTGGTCCGCTGAACAGGGGTGAGCATCCGGCCGCGATGGAAGATGGCGGTTTTCCCGGCTGACTGCGCTGTTTCGGTGCCATTACGTGCGCATTTTCTTTCTTCACGATCTTTCCACGTGTTCCAACGCCGCCTGAAAGCGCTGGGCGGCGCTGTGGAAAAACGCCGCTATATTCCAGACTCCCCAGACGAAGGAGGGAGTGGAATGTTTCTGACCAAACAACAACTGGTAACGGCACGCACGCTTGGTGTGGCAATGGTCGTCAGCATGGGCCTTGCTTCCTGCGCAACCTACAAAGACGAGTTTGCAGGGATCAACTCACGCCTGGATCAACTCGACACCCGCGTGCAGGGTGCGGCGCAGAGCGCGGAATCCGCCAATCAATCCGCGCAGCAGGCAAACCAACGACTTGATCAGATCGAAGGCCGTGTCCAGCAACTGGAGCGTGCACCCCGCCGCACTCCGCGCGGCTGATCGCTGAGCCAGGTTCGTAACCGATCGCTGGAGGACCCGGTGGCCTTCGCGGGCCACTGGTTTCCTTGCCCCAAGAGCAGTGTGTTTCCAAGGAGCATCCCATCCGCACGTATATTTCTCCTGTGATCCATGGCTGCCTTGCGGCGGCGCTGATGTTTGCCTGCACGGAAGCGGTAGCTACCGATCAGCGGCCCGCAGAACCAGCCTCGGCCGACGATGAATTGCCGCCAGGCCAGGAGGTTTCCGACACAGTGATTGAACTTGCCGGCTGGGTTGTCGCCAGCAAGGACAACCAGGGCTATCCGTTCGCGATAATGGACAAGGCGGCCGCACAGGTGCTTGTGTTTGGCGGCGATGGCCGGCTCCGTGGCGCGGCACCGGCGCTGTTTGGCTCGGCCGCGGGTGATCACACCGCTCCCGGCGTCGCCGGCCTTGCATTGCGCGAGATACCCGGCCGGGACCGCACCACGCCGGCAGGCCGTTTTGTAGGCGGCTACGGTCCGTCGATCGACGCCGGCCGCGTGTTATGGGTGGACTATGAGTCTGCGGTCTCCATACATCCCACGGCCACTGGCGTGCCGTCCGAGCGACGTGCCGAGCGCCTTGCATCACCCCAGCCGGATGACAACCGCGTCACCCATGGCTGCATCAATGTCACCCCGGGGTTCTACAAACAGATCATCAGCACCACGTTCGAGCGGGGAGGGGTGTTCTACATCCTGCCCGATACTGCGTCATTGGCGGAAACCTTTCCGGACTTCGCCAAGAGCCGCGAGGCCTCGCAAGGGAAGACCGGCAAGCGCGCCCGCCCGCGCTAGCCGCGGCGTGGGCCGGGTAGTCCGATACCGGATGTTTTGCCGCCGAGCCCGAGCCGCTGGCCAATTCGGATACATCGCCATAGTCCCGAGCGATGCCATCAATGGGGCAAGGCCCGGCTTGCAGCTGCATCAGCCAGCTGCATCACCGCTGTCAGCAACAGCCCCCAGGTCCCAATCAATGCTCGCGACCAGCCAATCACCGGCGCGCGATGCCGCAGGGCGTGCGGCAAGCAACTGCTGCCACTCCAGTTGGGCACTGTGTTCAAGCGACAACAATTGCTGCCAACGCGGCGCTGACTGCCCGGCTGGGGGGGCAGGGGGAGTGCGTGACATGGTTCAAGCCAACGCCAAAGCCCCGGTCAAGGACCGGGGCCTGAGGCTGTAGCGGTTGCAGGCGTGGCTCAGAACAACTCCACCGTGCCTGCACCCATGCTCTGCTGGGTCACCGGCTTGTGCGGCGGGCGCTCCCACTCACTGCGCATGTCACGCAGGCGGCTGCCAGTGCGCTGCAGGGCGGTGACCAGTTCGCCGTCGAATACGCCACCGTTGCGGTGCAGAAGCTCCTGCAGCGCGACCGCTTCGCGGTTGATGGCGGTCAGGCGATCAAGATGGGTATGCACGCCGCCCAAAGCCTGGGTGGCGATGTCTTCGAACTGCAGGGCGCGCACGGCCTCGGCCACGCTGCCGTCGATGGCGCGGCCACATTCGGAGATCTCACGCATGCCGTCGCCCAGCGAGGCGTTGATGGCAGCCACGTTGTCCAGCATCGCAGCCGCTTCCTGGCGCGCTTCGCGCGAACGGTCCATGTCGCGCGAGGCCATGTGCGAGACCGTCTCGCGGACCTTGGCGATGGCATCCTTGGAGCTGTGGGCCAGCTTGCGGATCTGTTCGTTGAAGGTGGTCGAGCGTTCGGACAGGTTGCGTACCTCGTCGGCCACCACTGCGAAACCGCGCCCGGCCTCACCGGCACGGGCAGCTTCGATGGCGGCATTGAGTGCCAGCAGGTTGGTCTGGTCCGCGATCGACTTGACGTCTTCCAGCAACGAGAAGATGCCATCCAGGTGCTGCGCCATCTGGTCGATGTGCTGCACGGTGTTGCTGCTCTGGCCGCTCACCTGCTCCAGCGCTTCCACCAGCTGTTCCATCTGGTGGCTGGCGTGCTGCGCAAAGCGCGCCACGTCCACGCCGCTGCCGCCGTCCTCGCTGGCGCGGTCCACCACACGGGCCAATGCCTGGCTCTGCTGGCGGGATTTGCGGCTCATCGCATCGAAGCTGCTGCCCAGGCCGGCGACGGCCTGGCGGATCAGTTCACGGGCGCGTTCGATCTCGCTGCGCGAGCCATCGATCTCGTTGCTGACGAAGCTGCGCAGCTCATTGAGCAGTTGGTCCTGCTCCTTCAGCACCTTGGCGTGCTCGGGCGAGCGCTGGGCCTGCGCGTGTGCGCTCCAGTAGGCGAACACCAGCCAGCTCAGCACCATGGTGGTCAGCAGTGCCCACACCGCGGCCGCCGGCCAGGACAGCGCGAAGGCCAGGGGAAGCAGCAGGGTCAAGGCAAGCGGGGCAGCCAGGCGGATTGCAATACGTGAATACATGGACGTTCTCGGGAGAGTCACGAATGCAGTATCGGCCGCAGTGGGTGGCTCTTTAGTCCCCGAGGACACATGCCCTGGATTTTGCCGGTAATGCCCGCGATCACCGGCACGCGGGCATGCCAGCGCCTGGCGCTCAGCGCAGACGGCGGTTGATCGCCTCGACCATGGCCTTGCGCGAGAACAGGAAGTCCCAGTAGCTGCCCCCCAGCTGCCGCCACAACACCGCCGAACGCACGGCCGCCAGCAGCAGGGCGCGGATCTCGGCAACCACCATGGCCTGGCCCAGGTAATGCGGATTGCCCTGCACCATGATGCGCGGTTTCAGCTGGCTGATGGTATCGGCGTACAGCGCGCCCATGGCGCTGAGGATGTCCGGATGGTTGCTCTCACCCAGCTCCTGTACGCGGTCGTTGGCGCGACGGATGCCGGTATAGACCTTGTTGACCGTGGCGTCCTCGCGCACGAAGCGGCGCTCCAGCTGCATCACCGACAGCGCCAGGCGCGGCAGCAACTCATCCTTGCCCTGGTTGCTGAAGTAGTCGCGCAGCAGGCGCAGGCCGGGCTCTAGGGCTGTGACACTGCCATAGACCGCCGCCGGGGACGGGGCGTCGATGCGCATCACGCTGTCCATCGCGGTGCGCACCACCGCTGCCTCGGAGTGGCCGGTTTCGGCGATGCGGCGCACCTGCTGCAGGGCTTGGGCAATGCCGGCCAGGGCCAGGACGCGGTCGTCGAAGGAAAAACTCATTGCTTACCTCTCAAGGAGAAACGGGTGCACCAAGGCGGCGTTCCAGGGGGGCATCGGTGGCGGTGATGACGGCGCCGCCCAGGCACTCCATGCCGTCATACAGCACCAGGGATTGTCCGGGGGTCACGGCACGCTGCGGGCGGGCGAAATGCACGTCCAGAGTGCCATCGTCGCGCACCTGCACCGTGCAGGGCTCGTCCGGCTGGCGGTAGCGGGTCTGTGCCGTGCATTCAAAACGGGCGGCAGGCGGCGCGCCGGCGATCCAGTGCATGGGCTCGCTGCGCAACCAGCTCGATTGCAGCCAGGGGCTGTCGTGGCCCTGGTCGACATACAGAATGTTGCGGGCCACGTCCTTGCCGACCACGAACCAGGGGGCGGCAGGGCGGCCACGGACACCGCCGATGTTCAGGCCTTCGCGCTGGCCCAATGTGAAATAGAACACGCCCGGATGGCGGGCGATGAGCTGGCCGTGCGGGTCGTGGATCTCGCCTTCGCGTGCTGGCAGGTACTGGCCAAGGAACTCGCGGAAATCGCGCTCACCGATGAAGCAGATGCCGGTGGAGTCCTTTTTGGCATGGGTCGGCAGGCCAGCATCGCGGGCGATGCGGCGCAGATCGCTCTTTTCCATGTGCCCGATAGGGAACAGGGTGGCGGCCAGCTGGGCCTGGCCCAGCTGGTGCAGGAAGTAGCTCTGGTCCTTGCCGCGATCGGCACCGCGCAGCAGGCGCCAGCGGCCGCCGCTGTGCGCCACCTGGGCGTAATGGCCGGTGGCGATACGCTCGGCGCCCAGTTCGCGGGCGGCGTCGAGGAAGTGCTTGAACTTGACCTCGCGGTTGCACAACACGTCCGGGTTGGGGGTGCGGCCAGCCGCGTATTCGGCCAGGAAGTGCTCAAACACGCCCTGCCAGTACTCGGCCGAGAAGTCGCGGAAGTGGAAGGGGATGCCCAGCCGCCCGCAGACCGCCACGGCATCGCGGCGGTCTTCTTCGGCGCGGCAATGGCCACTGCCGTCATCGGCCCAGTTCTGCATGAACAGGCCGGCCACATCCAGGCCCTGTTGCACCAGGGCCAGGGCTGCTACGGAAGAATCAACGCCGCCGGATACACCGACGACGACACCCGGGTTACTCACGGTATGTGCCTCAACATCGACAACGGAAAACGCTGCCCGGCCAGCCAGTCGGACACCGTGTGCCAGACCAGCGGACTGCGCAGCCGCGCCATGTCGGCCTGCAGGGCAGTGGGCGTGAGCCACAGCGCCTGCACGATGCCGGCATCCAGCGCCTGTTCGGGGTGGTGCTGCAGGGGTTCGGCTTCAAAGGCGAAGCGCAGGAACGGAGTGCCATCATCGGCAGTCCATTGGTAACTGCCGATGAAGCCGGTCAGGCGCACGTCCCAACCGGTTTCCTCGCGGGTTTCACGCACTGCTGCCTGCAGCAGCGTCTCGCCCGGATCCAGGTGGCCGGCCGGCTGGTTCAGCACCCGCCGGCCGCCCTTGTCTTCCTCCACCAGCAGCAGTTGACCTGCGCGGGATACCACGGTGGCCACGGTCACATGTGGCGCCCAGCGCTGGGACTGCAGGGCATTCACGCTCAGTAGTCGTCCTTGGAGGTCAGCTCCTGCTCGATGCCGTCGGCGCTCTTGGCGGCCGCATCGATGGCGTCGGACAGCACTTCGGCGCTGGCATTGGCGTCAACCTTGACCACGAACATGGCCATGTCACCCTGCTTCACCCAGCTGCCGAGCTTGGAGTCGTTGGAATCCTCCAGCAGGCGGTTGGCGACCGGGGCCGGGAAGGCCGGGGTGGCGGAGCGGTAGCCCGGCGACCAGATTTCACGGATACGGTGGCTGCCATAGGTTTCGACATTGGAGCGCACATACACCAGCTGGGTGCGGTCGTCGTCCATTTCGAACACCAGCTGATAGTCGCCGTCGCCGTCGATTTCGTACTTGTATTCCAGGCCGTCCAGCAGGCGGCCGATGGCACGGTCCGGTTCGCCGGCAATCGCGCTCCCCATGGCGCCTGCAAACAGGGCTGCCACGACGCCACCGGCAATAAGCTTCTTCATTTGGTCCCCAGGAGACAGTTGGATAGGTCCCTGAATTGTGCGGGGGCAAGGGGGGTGCCGTCCATTCGCACGCGGCCCCGGTGCGCCCGAGCCGCTATAATGGGCGGATGCCACAACAGCCCCAACACGAACAGGACCATGGCCTGCTGGTTGCCCCCGGCAAGCCCGAGATCGCGCCGCCGCCGCAGTACCAGGTGATGCTGCTCAACGATGACTACACGCCGATGGATTTCGTCATCACGGTGCTGCAGGACTTCTTCTCGATGGACCTGGACAAGGCCACCCAGGTGATGCTGCACGTCCACACCCGTGGCCGCGGCATCTGCGGCGTGTATACCCGCGAAGTGGCTGAAACCAAGGTGGCGCAGGTCAATGAGTTCTCGCGCATGAACCAGCACCCGCTGCTGTGCACGATGGAGCGCGCCTGACTGCCGTTCTTACGGCCTGTACCCCCGTCGGTGTGCCTGTACGCCCGGCGCCGGGAGGTCAATGCTGCCGCCGGCAGAACGCCGCGTTTCGCCCGGTGCATATCAGTTGGGGAGCAGGCCGTTGCTCCGCGTTGCGCGAAGGCACGACAAACTCCAGTCACTGTGCGGACTTGTGACCCATGCCCTGTACTGCCACGAAACTGAATGCAGGATTCACAGGGTGCAGAATTTGCCCATATTGCTGACGCAGCCTCTACATCCGCGTCGCTAGGGTGCTGGAAAAGGCGCAGCAAGGCCGCATATTGTCTCCAACCGGAATCGGAGTGCCCCCATGTTCAGTAAAGACCTCGAGCAGACCATTGGTCAGTGCTACAAGCGCGCCCGAGAGGCCCGTCATGAATACATGACGGTTGAACATCTGTTGTTGGCACTGCTGGAGAACGCCTCGGCCCAGGCGGTGCTCAAGGCCTGTGGTGCCGACTTGGAGCGCCTGCGTGGCGAGCTGGAGAAGGCCATCAATGCCTCTGTCTCGCTGCTGGCCGAAGACGATGGCCGCGATACCCAGCCCACCCTGGGCTTCCAGCGGGTGCTGCAGCGGGCCGTCTACCATGTGCAATCCTCGGGCAAGAAGGAGGTCACCGGTGCCAACGTGCTGGTGGCGATCTTCGGCGAGAAGGAATCGCACGCGGTCTATTACCTCAACCAGCAGGATGTGACCCGGCTGGACGTGGTCAATTACCTGTCCCATGGCGTGGCCAAGGGCGGTGACGACGCCGACATGTCGGCGCCGCTGGATGGCGAGGGGCGTGCGGAAGGGGGCGAGGGCGAGGCCAAGGGCGACTCCCTGGCCGAATTTGCCAGCAACCTCAACGAGGCCGCCAAGGCCGGCCGCATCGATCCGCTGGTGGGGCGTCGCGATGAGATCGAACGCACCATCCAGGTGCTGTGCCGCCGTCGCAAGAACAACCCGCTGTACGTGGGCGAGGCCGGCGTGGGCAAGACCGCCATCGCCGAAGGCCTGGCCAAGCGCATCGTCGACGGCGAAGTGCCCGAGGTGCTGGCCGATGCGGTGATCTATTCGCTGGACCTGGGTGCGCTGGTGGCCGGGACCAAGTATCGCGGCGACTTCGAGAAGCGCCTGAAGGGGGTGATCACCTCGCTGAAGAAGATCCCCAATGCGGTGCTCTTCATCGATGAGATCCACACCATCATTGGCGCCGGTTCGGCGTCGGGTGGCACCATGGACGCTTCCAACCTGATCAAGCCGGCGTTGGCCTCCGGTGAGTTGCGCTGCATCGGCTCGACCACGTTCCAGGAGTACCGCGGCATCTTCGAGAAGGACCGTGCGCTGGCCCGCCGCTTCCAGAAGATCGACATCGTCGAGCCGACCGTGGGCGAGGCCTATGAAATCCTCAAGGGCCTGCGCTCCAAGTACGAGGCGCACCACAGCGTGACCTATGCGGATGACGCGCTGCGCGCGGCGGTGGACCTGTCGGTCAAGCACATCGGCGACCGCCTGTTGCCGGACAAGGCGATCGACGTGATCGACGAGGCGGGTGCCCGCCAGCGCCTGCTGCCGGAAGGTGAGCGCAAGCAGCGCATCGATATCGAGGAGATCGAGGCGATCATCGCCAAGATGGCGCGTATCCCGGCCAAGCAGGTCACTGCCACCGACAAGGACGTGCTCAAGCACCTGGAGCGCAACCTGAAGATGGTGATCTTCGGCCAGGACCCGGCGATTGAATCGCTGGCCTCGGCCATCAAGCTGTCGCGCTCTGGCCTGGGCAACCCGGAAAAGCCGATCGGCAACTTCCTGTTTGCCGGCCCCACCGGCGTCGGCAAGACCGAGGTCACCCGCCAGCTTGCGCTGCAGCTGGGCATCGAGCTGGTCCGTTTCGACATGTCCGAGTACATGGAGCCGCATTCGATCAGCCGTCTGATCGGTGCCCCTCCGGGCTATGTCGGTTTCGACCAGGGTGGCCTGCTGACCGAAAAGATCGTCAAGACCCCGCATTGCGTGCTGCTGCTGGACGAGGTGGAGAAAGCGCATCCGGACATCTTCAACATCCTGTTGCAGGTCATGGACCGCGGCATCCTCACCGACACCAACGGGCGCGAGGCCAACTTCAAGAACGTGGTGCTGGTGATGACCACCAATGCCGGCGCCACCCATGCGGCGCGCCGTTCGATTGGTTTCACCAAGCAGGACCATGCCACCGATGCGATGGAAGTGATCCGCAAGAGCTTCACCCCGGAGTTCCGCAACCGCCTGGACGCGGTGGTGCAGTTCCAGCCGCTGGGCTTCGACCACATCCTGCGGGTGGTCGACAAGTTCCTGATCGAGCTGGAGATGCTGTTGCAGGACAAGCACGTCTCGCTGTCGGCCACCCCGGCTGCCCGCGACTGGCTGGCCCAGCACGGTTTCGATCCGGACATGGGTGCGCGCCCGATGAGCCGCGTGATCCAGGACAAGATCAAGCGCCCGCTGGCCGACGAACTGCTGTTTGGCAAGCTGTTGAATGGCGGCAAGGTCAGCATCGACGTCCGCGACGGCGAGCTGATCGTGGAGACCGAGGCCGAGCCGGAGCACCTGCTGCCGGCAACGGTGTAATTCGCCAAGCGCGGATTATTCCAAAGCAACGCAGAACCCCGCATCCAACGATGCGGGGTTTCTTTTATGTAGTGCCGAGCCATGCTCGGCCGGGCGTTGCCGGGAAAGCCCTTGCCGAGCATGGCTCGGCACTACAGGCAACCTCGGCCACGCGAAAAAGCCAGCGCGAAGGCTGGCTTTCGGCTAACGCACGATTTACCGCGTTACTTCATGCGGTAGGTGATACGGCCCTTGGTCAGGTCGTACGGCGTCATCTCGACCTTGACACGGTCGCCGGTCAGGATGCGGATGTAGTTCTTGCGCATGCGGCCGGAGATATGGGCAATGATTTCATGCCCATTTTCCAGGCGAACGCGGAAAGTGGTGTTCGGCAACGTCTCGCTGACGGTGCCTTCGAACTCGATGGAGTCGTCTTTCGACATGTAGTCCTGTGCGGTTCTGCGGACGGCCCTTGGGCCTAAGGGCGGGCATTTTACGCTGCCCAGCCGGATGTTGCAAAGTTTGCGTTAAGTCCTGCGTCAATCAGGCCAGCGCGGCGGCCGGCAACTCGCCAAATGCCCGGGTCCAGCTGCCAACCCGGCCGGGCTGCTCGACCAGGGAGCGCACCTGCTGCAGGAACGCCGCCCGTGGCAGGTGTTCGGCCCCCATGCGCAGGAGGTGTGGATTCTCCACCTGCGCGTCGATCAATGGCCAGCCCCAGTGCGCCAGCGTCCGTGCCAGGGCCGCCAGCGCCACCTTGGAGCCGCCACTGCGGCCACTGAACATGCTTTCGCCGAAAAACATCCGGCCAATGCTGACCCCATAGATGCCGCCGACCAGGGTCTGCTCGTCATAGACCTCGACCGAATGTGCGTAGCCCAGTTGATGCAACTGTACATAAGCACGGTGCATGTCTGCGGTGATCCAGGTGCCGTCCTGACCGGGGCGCGGTGCCTGTGCGCAAGCCTGCATCACCTCCGCAAACGCGGTGTCGGCACGGACACGCCAGCGGCTGCCGCGCAGGCCGCGGCGGAAACGCGTGGACAGGTGCACGCCGCCAGTGCGGAACACCATGCGTGGGTCCGGTGACCACCACAACAGGGGTTGCCCCTCCGAGAACCACGGGAACACCCCACCGGCATAGGCGTTGAGCAGGCGTACCGGTGCCAGGTCGCCACCGATGGCGAGCAGGCCATCGGGCTCGCGTGCCGACAGCTCGGCGGGCGGGAAGGGAGCGTCGCTGGCTTCATCCAGCAGAAAGGGGCCCAGCGTACTCATGTGTTGTCGTCGATGGTCCTGAAAGGGCTGTGCTGCTGCAGGGCCTGTGCGTAGCGGGCCACATCCTCGCGCTCGCGGCTGCACCAGTCCTGCAGCGCCGCACGGAAGCGCGGGTCGGCAATCCAATGATGGCTGTGCACGGGCCGCGGCAGGAAGCCACGGGCCAGCTTGTGTTCGCCCTGTGCGCCGGGTTCGAAATGTTGCAGGCCTTCGCGCAGGCAATAGTCGATGCCCTGGTAGTAACAGGTCTCGAAATGCAGGCCGGGCAGTGGTGCGCCGCCCCAGTAGCGGCCGTACAGTGTGCTGCCGCCACGCAGGCACAGCGCGCCGGCAATGGGTTGCTCATCCTGCATGGCCAGGAACAGCACCAGCTGGCGGGGCAGGGTGGCCGCCAGGTGGCGCAGGAAGCCCAGCGTCAACGCGGGCGCATTGCCATACTCGGCAAAGGTGCGCAGGTAAAAGCCGTGCATGGCGCGCAGCTCGTCGGCGCTGGCTTCGTCACCGTGACGCGTCACAAAAGTGATGCCGGCCTTGGCGACCTTGCTGCGCTCCTGGCGGATGTTCTTGCGTCGTTTGTGGTCCATCGCCGCAAGGAAGTCGTCGAAGCTGTTCCAGCCCGATTGCCGCTGCCACTGGAACTGCACGTCGTCGCGCCGCAGCCAGTGTGCATCGAACAAGGCCGTTTCGCCCGGCAGGTGGAAATTGATGTGCGCCGAAGACAGGTCGTGCTGCTGCACGTGGCGGGTGATTGCGGCCAGCAAGGCACTGCGCGCTGCATCATCATCACCGGCAAGCAGGCGCGGGCCGGTGACCGGCGAGTAGGGCACACCGCCCAGCCATTTGGGGAAATAGTCCAGGCCATGGCGCGCATAGGCGTTGGCCCAGGCATGGTCAAACACGAATTCGCCGTGCGAGTTCTGCTTCAGATAGCCCGGCGCAGCGGCTACCAGCTGCTCATCGCGCCACAGGCTCAGGTGCTGTGGCTGCCAACCCCAGTCCGGCCGCAGGCAGCCGTGCTGCTCCAGGCCGGCAAGGAAGGCATGGCTGATGAAGGGATTACTGCCGTCGTGCAGGGCATCCCATTGCGCGGCGGGCACAGCCCCCAGATCGCCGAGTACGCGCAGTTCGAAGGCATCGGTCATGGGCGCAGCTGCAGCACGTCGATGGTGGGTGGGTTGAACAATCGCAACGGCAGGCCGATCTCG
Organism: Stenotrophomonas sp. UBA7606; assembly: GCF_002477705.1. NCBI lineage: Bacteria > Pseudomonadati > Pseudomonadota > Gammaproteobacteria > Lysobacterales > Lysobacteraceae > Stenotrophomonas > Stenotrophomonas sp. UBA7606. Next base: position 24,557 of record NZ_DLJW01000133.1, read on the forward strand.
CCGATGCCACGGGTAGTGAACACCCGCACCGTGCCATGCGGGCCGGGCATGCGCTGCTCGCCACGATCAAAGCCGTAGCTGCTGGGGATGACCTTGCGGTAAAGCCAGGGGATGCGGATCTGTCCGCCATGGGTATGCCCGGCAAGCACCAGCGTGGCGTCGCCCGGCCGCAGCTGCATGGCACTGTCGGGGTTGTGTGCAATCAGCACGGTTGGGCCCGGCAGCACGTCAGGCTGGCGCAGGAAGCCGGCATCATCGTGTCCCGCCCACATATCCCCCAGCCCCGCCCAGCGGACGCCGCGTGCATCGGTAAGCAGGCGGCCTTCGATGATCTGCATGCCGTGGGCATTCAGCGCCTGCCGCAATGGTTTGTCCAGGTCCCGGCCAGGCGGTTGCTGGTCATGGTTGCCCAGCACCACGTAGGCGGGGGCCTTCAATTGCGCCAGGGGCGCGAACAGATCCTGCAGATCGTCCGGGCGTGGCTCATAGGTCAGATCGCCGGCGATCACCACCGCATCGACGTCCAGCACATTGATGCGCTCGACCACACGCTGCAGATAGCCGCGGCCTTTGTAGATGCCCAGGTGCACATCGCTGATCAGAGCTACGCGCGTGTCGACGCCGGTGCCTGCCAGCGTCGTGCGATCAACCAGGATCAGCTGCGGCTCGATGAAACGCGCCCAGACAAACACGCCACAGCCCAGCAGCAGGACCGCCAGCACAGGGCGCTGGCGACCCTGGTGCCAACGCCACAGCAACCAGACGATGGCCGGAAACACCAACCAGCTGCCGTGGAACAGCAGCTGTTTGAGCATCACCTTGTCCATGCCGGGCTGCCAGGGCGCGCCGGATCAGGCGTTTTCGGCGTCCAGGAAGCGCTCGGCATCAAGCGCGGCCATGCAGCCGAAGCCCGCCGAGGTGATGGCCTGGCGGTAGTGCTGGTCGGCGACGTCGCCGGCGGCGAACACGCCTTCCACCGAGGTCATGGTGGCGTTGCCACCCAGGCCCGAGCGGATTTCCAGGTAGCCGTTGTTCATGGCCAGCTGCCCGGCGAACAGCTCGGTGTTGGGCTGGTGGCCGATGGCGACGAAGAAGCCGTGGGCCTCGATGTCGCGGGTGCTGCCGTCCAGGGTGGACTTGACGCGCACGCCGGTCACGCCCATTTCGTTGCCCAGCACTTCGTCCACCTGGTGGTGCCAGACGGTCTCGATCTTGCCGGCCGCAACCTTGGCGAACAGCTTGTCCTGCATGATTTTTTCCGCCTTCAAGGTGTCACGGCGGTGCACCAGGTAGACCTTGCGCGCAATGTTGGACAGGTACAGCGCCTCTTCCACCGCGGTGTTGCCGCCGCCAACCACCACCACGTCCTGGTCCTTGTAGAAGAAGCCATCGCAGGTGGCACAGGCCGACACGCCGCGGCCCTTGAAGGCTTCCTCGGACGGAATGCCCAGGTACTTGGCGGTGGCACCGGTGGCGATGATCAGCGCATCGGCGGTGTACTGGGCACTGTCACCGGTCAGGGTGAAGGGGCGCTTGGACAGGTCGGCGGTGTGGATGTGGTCGAACACCACTTCGGTGTCGAAGCGCTCGGCATGCGCCTGCATGCGCGCCATCAGGTCCGGACCCATCAGGCCGTGGGCGTCGCCGGGCCAGTTGTCGACTTCGGTGGTGGTCATCAGCTGGCCGCCCTGTTGCAGGCCGGTGACCACCAGCGGCTTCAGGTTTGCGCGCGCAGCGTAGACGGCAGAGGTCCAGCCAGCGGGGCCGGAGCCGAGGATCAACAGACGGGTGTGCTTGGTCGGGAGGCTGGAAGTGCTCATGTATACTCGCGAAAGTCAGGATTGGCGGCCCGTTCGCGGCATCACGCAGACGTCCGGGCAAGCCAATAGAGTGGCGGTCGGGGCAGGGTGAATCAAGGCACGTGAATGGAACTGCGCGGCCCGTTGGTTAGAGTCCTCAACTTCAGGCAGCACCAGCTTGCTGGGAATCGGCGGATTTTTGACGTTTTCTGTCTGCCGGCCTTACCGGCGCATGTCGCCGTGGGTGAAACCTGACGATCTGTCGTTTAATATCAATCACTAACCGTGCATTTCTAAGGTCTGGTCAAAGGTGGCGAAACAGGTCCCGGAACGTGGCAAGAACCCCAGCGCTGGCAATGCCGCGCGCAAGCCGCCTGCCGCAGCGGACAACCCCCGTCGCCAGAAGCTCTGGCGTGACCTGGCGCTGATCGCGATCGCGCCGGCATTGCTGTACCTGCTGGCCAGCCTGTTCACCTACTCGCCGACGGACCCGGGCTGGTCGCAGTCCGGGTCGGTGGTGGCGCCGGTCCACAACATGGGCGGCCGCGTGGGCGCCTGGATTGCCGACGTGATGCGCCAGTTGTTCGGCTACGTGGCTTACCTGATCCCGCTGATGCTGGCGGCGGTGGCGTGGATCGCCATGTTCGGCCTGAAGAAGAACGAAGAGCGCGGCCAGGATGACCTGGGCCCGGCGTTGCGCCTGGTGGGCATTGTCGGCTTCCTGATCGGTGCCACCGGCTTTCTCTACCTGCGCCTGCCGCCCGGCGACGTGGCGCGGGGCGGCGGCGGCCTGGGCGTGCTGGTGGGCAAGTCGCTGCAGAGCGGCTTTGGCCCGGTGGGCAGCAACCTGTTCCTGCTGGTCCTGCTGCTGACCTCGATCACCCTGGCAACCGGCCTGTCCTGGTTCGTGGTGATGGAGAAGATTGGCCGTTGGGTGCTGGCACTGGGGCCGATGCTCAACAAGAAGAAAGAGCAGGCCAACGAATGGCAGCAGACCCGCGCCCTGCGTGAGGAGCGCGAGGAAGTGCGCAAGGTCGACGCCGAGGTGCGGGCCAAGCGCGAGCCGGTGAAGATCGAGCCGCGGCCGGCACCGATCATCGAGAAGAGCGACCGTGCCAAGCGCGAGACGCAGATCCCGATGTTCCAGGGCGTCAACGGCGATGGCTCGGACATCCCGCCGCTGGCCCTGCTGGACGACCCCAAGCCGCAGGCCAAGGGCTACGACGAACAGACGCTGGAAACCCTGTCGCGGCAGATCGAGTTCAAGCTCAAGGATTTCCGCATCGACGCACAGGTGGTGGGCGCCTATCCGGGTCCGGTGATCACCCGTTTCGAGATCGAGCCGGCGCCGGGTATCAAGGTCAGCCAGATCAGCTCGCTGGACAAGGACATCGCCCGCGGCCTGTCGGTCAAATCGGTGCGTGTGGTTGACGTGATTCCGGGCAAGTCGGTGATCGGCCTGGAGATCCCCAACGTCACCCGCGAGATGATCTTCCTGTCCGAGCTGCTGCGCTCCAAGGAATACGACAAGTCGGCCAGTGTATTGACCCTGGCGCTGGGCAAGGACATCGCCGGCCGCCCAACCGTGGCCGATCTGGCGCGCATGCCGCACCTGCTGGTGGCCGGTACCACCGGTTCGGGCAAGTCGGTGGCGGTCAACGCGATGGTGCTGAGCCTGCTGTACAAGGCCAGCCCGAAAGACCTGCGCATGCTGATGATCGACCCCAAGATGCTGGAGCTCAGCGTCTACCAGGGCATCCCGCACCTGCTGGCGCCGGTGGTCACCGACATGAAGGAGGCCGGCAACGGCCTGCGTTGGTGCGTGGCCGAGATGGAGCGCCGCTACAAGCTGATGAGCGCGGTGGGCGTGCGCAACCTGGCCGGCTTCAACAAGAAGGTGAAGGACGCCATCGATGCCGGCCAGCCGCTGATGGACCCGTTGTTCAAGCCGAACCCCGAGATGGGCGAGGCACCGCGTCCGCTGGAACCGCTGCCGTTCATCGTCATCTTCATCGACGAATTCGCCGACATGATGATGATTGTCGGCAAGAAGGTGGAAGAACTGATCGCCCGCCTGGCACAGAAGGCACGTGCGGCCGGCATCCACCTGATCCTTGCCACGCAGCGCCCGTCGGTGGACGTGATCACCGGCCTGATCAAGGCGAATATCCCGACCCGTATCGCCTTCCAGGTCAGCTCCAAGATCGACTCGCGCACCATCCTCGACCAGTCCGGCGCCGAAGCGCTGCTGGGCAACGGCGACATGCTGTACCTGCCGCCGGGCACGGCCATGCCGGACCGCGTGCACGGCGCCTTCGTCTCCGACGAGGAAGTGCACCGCGTGGTCGAGCACCTCAAGGCCAGCGGCCCCACCGATTACATCGAGGGCGTGCTGGACGAAGTGCAGACCATGGGCGATGGCGTGGTGGTGGGGGCCAACGGCCTGCCGGAAGCCAGCGGCGGTGGCGGGGATGAATCCGACCCGCTGTACGACGAGGCGCTGCGTATCGTCACCGAAACCCGCCGCGCTTCGATTTCCGGCGTGCAGCGGCGCCTGAAGATCGGCTACAACCGCGCCGCGCGCCTGATCGAAGCGATGGAAGCGGCCGGCGTGGTGACCGCGCCCGAGCACAACGGCGACCGCACCGTGCTGGCACCCCCGCCGCCCAAGCAATGAACGGAAGGGCGGCATTCAGCGACTGATTGCCGCCCATTCAGTTTGAAAGGGGCAGACTCTGCCTCACCAACGACACCACTATCCCAAGCCGCCATGACTGCATTCCTGCGCCACTCCGTTCTTGCTGTTGCCCTGGCTTGTGCCGGCCTTGCGGCGGATGCCCACGCCGGTGCCCGCGACGACCTGAAATCCTTCACCAACGGCCTGCGCGGCCTGGACGGGCAGTTCTCGCAGCAGGTGGTGGACAGCCGCGGCCGCGTCAAGGAGTCCTCCAGCGGCCGCGTGGCGCTGTCGGCGCCGCGTCTGTTCCGCTGGGAATACACGCGTCCGCACCCGCAGCTGATCGTTGCCGACGGCAGCAAGGTATGGGTGTACGAGCCGGACCTGGAACAGGCCCGTGTGACCCCGCAGGGCAGCGAGGAGCAGAACAACCCGCTGACCGCGTTGATCAACCCCGCGCTGCTGGAACAGCAGTACGACATCAGCGAGGAGGCCGCGCCGCGTGACGGCATGCAGTGGCTGTCGCTGACCCCCAAGCGCGACACCGAAGCCAGCTTCGACTACGCCGCGCTGGGCTTCTCCAACGGCGGCCTGTCGCGGATGGAGCTGGTGGACGCGGTCGGCCAGCGCACCATCATCAGCTTCAGCGGCTGGCGCAAGAACCCCAGTTTCGCCAACGGCACCTTCCGCTTCGTGCCGGGCAAGGACGTCGACGTCGTGGGCGAGCGCTGAACCCCGGCGCACGCCGCGCAGGGCAGGGCTGGCCACGCTGTTAGAATGCAGCCGTGGCCAGATCCCGAAATATCTTTCTTGATGATGCACCCGCCGACCTGCTGAGCGCGGACCGCGACAGCATGCGCCCGCTCGCCGAACGTATGCGCCCGCGCACGCTGGACGAGATGGTCGGGCAGAAGCGGTTGCTAGCCCCCAACACCGCATTGCGGCGTGCGGTTGAATCCGGGCGTGTGCATTCGATGATCCTGTGGGGCCCGCCGGGCTGTGGCAAGACCACGCTGGCCCTGTTGCTGGCACAGTATGCCGATGCAGAATTCCGCGCGATCTCGGCCGTGCTGTCCGGCCTGCCCGACGTGCGCCAGGTGCTGGCCGAGGCCGCCCAGCGCTTTGCCGAGGGGCGACGCACGGTGCTGTTCGTCGACGAGGTGCACCGTTTCAACAAGGCCCAGCAGGATGCCTTCCTGCCGCATATCGAACGCGGCACGATCATCTTTGTTGGCGCTACCACCGAGAACCCATCCTTCGAGTTGAACTCGGCGCTGCTGTCACGCTGCCGCGTGCATGTGCTGGAGTCGGTATCGCCGGAGGACGTGGTTGAAGCATTGCGGCGTGCCTTGGACGACACCGAGCGCGGGCTGGGCGAGCAGGACATAAAGGTCTCGGCCGAGTCGCTGCTGGAGATCGCCCGCGCCGCCGACGGCGACGTCCGCCGCGCCTTGACCCTGCTGGAAATCGCCGCCGAGCTGGCTGCGGGCGAAGGCGGCGAAATCACCCCGGAAACCCTGCTGCAGGTACTGGCCGACCGCACCCGCCGCTTCGACAAGAACGGCGAGCAGTTCTACGACCAGATCTCGGCACTGCACAAATCGGTGCGCAGCTCCAACCCGGACGGCGCCATCTACTGGCTGGCGCGCATGCTCGACGGCGGCTGTGATCCGTCCTATCTGCTGCGCCGGCTGACCATCATGGCGGTGGAAGACGTGGGCCTGGCCGACCCGCGGGCGCTGGAAATGGCGATCAATGTCTGGAACGCCTATGACCGCATCGGCGCGCCAGAGGGCGACATCGCCCTGTCCAACCTGGTCGTCTATCTGGCCAGTACCGCCAAATCCAACGCGGCCTATATGTCGCTGCATGCAGCCCGCGCCGACATCGCCAAGTACGGCACCCAGCCGGTGCCGATGCACCTGCGCAACGCGCCCACGCGTTTGATGAAGACCCTGGGTTACGGCCAGGGCTACCAGTACGACCACGATGTCGAAGGCGGTATCGCGCTGGACCAGACCGCGTTCCCGGACGACATGGGCGAGCAGGTCTATTACCAGCCGGTCGAGCGTGGGCTGGAGATCAAGCTCAAGGAAAAGCTCGATCGCCTGCGCATTGCCCGCGAACAGGCCCGCGCGCAACGCAAATGATCACCGTCGCCAACCCTGCGCCAGGAGTCTGAACCCATGTGGCAAACCTTTCTGTCCATCGGCGCAGGCGCGGCACTGGGAGCGTGGCTGCGCTATGGGCTGAGCCTGTGGCTGAACCCGCTGCACAACACCGTGCCCTTGGGCACGCTGACCGCCAATCTGCTCGGTGGCTACGTGATCGGCCTGGCCCTGGCGTTCTTCGCCACCCGGCCGGAGCTTTCGCCGCAATGGCGACTGTTTGTGGTCACCGGCCTGCTCGGCGGCTTGACCACATTCTCGACCTTCTCGGCCGAGGTGGTTTACCTGCTGCAGCGCCAGCAACTGGGCTGGGGCCTGCTCACCATCGGCCTGCACCTGGGCGGTTCGCTGTCGATGACGGCACTCGGCTGGTGGACCTGGCGCAGCCTGCGTTTGCTGACTTGAACGCGCTTTCAAAGCATGGGGCGATGCCGCATCATGCGCGCACCACGATTTGAGTACGCCGGACACATGCAGCAACTGCGGGCACAAGGATGAACAGGCCAGCGTCGGACGGCGCAGCCCATTTCCAGCCAGAAACAAGCACTGCCAAGGCCATACTCGGCGCCGATGTAGGTGGCACCTATGCCCGTCTGGGCTGGGCCTTGCTGCAGCCCGGTGGCGACCTGCAGGTGCAGGGGTTCCGCAAATACGCCTGTGCCGAGCATCCCAGCCTCGCCGCCATTCTGCGTGACTACGCCGATTGGCTGGCCAGCAACACCGGTGCACCGGCCATCAGCCATGCGGTGGTGGCCATTGCCGGTGTGCTTGACGGCGACACGCTGCTCAATACCAATCTGGCCTGGCCGGTATCACTGGCGGCTACCCGCGCCGAATCCGGCATTGCCTCGCTGGAGCTGATCAATGATTTCGTGGCGGTGGCGCAGGCCATGCCGCACGCCGATGCCGAGGCCCTGCATCTGATCTGCGGCGAACCGGCCCACGGCCAGCGCGGCCCAGCCTTGGTGCTGGGCCCCGGCACCGGCCTGGGCGTTGCGCTGTACCTGCCGGGCGGCAATCCGCCGGTACTGGCCAGCGAGGCTGGACACGCTGCATTGGCGGCCACCACCCCGTTGGAGCAGGACGTGCTGCGCCTGCTGGCGCGCCGCTATCCGCACGTGGACAACGAACGCGTGCTGTCCGGGCCGGGCCTGATGAATCTTTACAGCTGCCTGTGCGAACTGCAGGGCAGCGAGCCCCATTGGCAAACCCCTGCAGCCCTGGTCGAAGCGGCAAACGCACAGCGCGACGCCATCGCGGTGCAGAGCGTAGAGGTGTTCTGCGCCTGGCTGGGCAGCTTGGCGGGCGACCTGGCACTGACCTTTGGTGCGCGCTCGGTCTATCTCACCGGCGGCATCACCGGCCACCTGGCCGGGCCATTGCACGCAGGCAGCTTCCAACAACGGTTCCTGGCCAAGGGCGCGTTGAGCGCGGCCTTGCGGCAGGTGCCGGTGTGGCGCGTGGAGCACGGTGAACTGGGCGTGCTGGGCGCGCTGGCCTGGCACCTCGATAATCTGCCCACCCCCTGATTCTGATCGCGGAGAAACCCCTGACATGAGCACCCGCAGACAATTCCTGCAGTCATCGGCAATGTTGGGGGTGCTCGGCAGTGCGGCCCCGTCGCTGCTGGCCTCGCCGGCCAGCGCCAGCGGCGCGCGCGTGGTCTCCACCTGGGATTTTGGCGTAGGCGCCAACCAGGCCGCCTGGAAGGTGCTGGCTGCCGGTGGTTCGGCGTTGGATGCGGTGGAGGCCGGCGCACGCTGGGCCGAGAGCGAGCTGTGCAATCCCACCGTCGGCCATTGCGGCAACCCTGACCGCGACGGCGTGCTCAGCCTGGATGCCAGCATCATGGCCGGTGACGGCCGCTGCGGCTCGGTGGCGGCCATCGTCGACATCCTGCACCCGATCTCGGTGGCCCGTGCGGTGATGGAAAAAACCCCGCATGTGATGCTGGTAGGGGAGGGCGCCCAGCAATTTGCCGTGCAGCAGGGGCATGAACGCCGCAACCTGTTGACGCCGGAAGCAGAGCAAGCCTGGCGCGAGTGGTTGAAGACCGAGCACTACGCGCCGCAGATCAATGCCGAGCGCCGCGGCATTCCCGGCGACAAGGACAACCATGACACGCTGGGCGTGATTGCCATCGACGCCAAGGGCGAGATGGCTGGTGCCTGCACCACCAGTGGCATGGCCTTCAAGATGCATGGGCGGGTCGGCGACAGCCCGATCATCGGCGCCGGCCTGTACGTGGACAACGAAGTCGGTGCGGCCACCGCCTCGGGCATGGGCGAAGAGATGATCCGCAATGCGGCGTCCTTCCTGGTGGTGGAGTTAATGCGGCAGGGACGCTCGCCAGCCGAAGCCTGCCGTGAGGCCATCAGCCGCGTGGTACGCAAGCGCCCGGAGGCCAGCCGCACGTTGCAGGTCTGCTTCCTGGCGATGAACCGCGCCGGCGAAGTGGGCGCGTATGCGCTGCACCGCGGCTTTGTCTACGCTGTCTGCGACACGGACAGGCAGGATGCATTGCTGGATTCGGCCTCGGTGTATACGAGCGAGCAGAAGTGAGCACGCGTTACCTGCTGGAGATCGCCAGCAATTCGGCCATGTCCGCGGTTGCCGCACAGCAGGGCGGTGCCGACCGCATCGAGCTGTTCGAGAACCTTGAGCAGGGCGGTACCACGCCGTCGGCCGGCACCATCGCGGTCGCCCGCGATGCGCTGCGCATTCCGCTGTATGTGTTGATCCGGCCACGGCCGGGCGATTTCCATTACGGGCCGATGGAAGCCGACATCATGCTGCGTGACATCGCGCAATGCCGGCAACTGGGCTGCGACGGGGTGGTGATTGGTGCCCTGACCCAGGACGGTGAGATCGATGTGGCCCTGTGCCGCGAACTGGTTGCGGCGGCCGGGCCATTGGGCATCACTTTCCATCGCGCCTTCGATGCCACCCGTGACCTGGCATCGGCGCTGGAGCAGGTGATCGGCCTGGGCTGCGAGCGGGTACTCAGTTCCGGTGGCCATGCCGATGCCCATGCCGGCAGAGAGGTGCTGGCCGCGCTGGTGCAGCAGGGCAAGGACCGCATCGCGGTGATGGCCGGTGCCGGCTTGAACGCGCACAACATTCACCAGGTTGCGCTTGCCAGTGGTTGCCGCGAACTGCACGCATCGGCAAAGCAGGTGCAGCACTCACGCATGCGGCACCACAATCCGGCTCTGCTTGGGCTGGAAAGCGATTGGCTGCAATCTGACGCTGGTCAGGTAGCCGCGTTGCGCGCTGCATTGGTAGCTTCCTGACTGCGAAATCGGCGCAGACCTCAGGCGCCCCAGGGCATTGGTGATCACAGCGTTGCCGGCACCGATTCGCACTTCAAGGAACAGTGTGCTGCGCTCGTGAGCGTGAGAGCACCATCCCTGCCCTGGATGGCGATGGTAGAGATCTGGCTGGCAATGCTCTCGACTATGGCGATGCCATTGCCACAACACGCCGTAAGCATCCGCATTGAGCGAGTACACCCTCCGCTCGCCAGACCTTGAAAGTACCGACAACAAGTGTGTCCACGCGTCAGTTCGGGCGCGAAACTGCACGAAAAAAGCGCTGATGCCTGCGCCCTGGTTGCACAGATTGATGAGCGCTGCCACCACTGCCTGACTTCTTTGGGACTTGTCTGATGTACCTGAATTCTAGGGGTACGGACAATGCCGCCTCCCAAAGCTGAGTCCAGGAGTACAACGAAATGAAGCGTGAATTGAGCAGCGTGCTGGTATCTCTGGTTGCCGTGCTGGCAGCCTCTGCGGCAGCCAATGCAACCAACACCATCACGTTCAACGGCGAAGTGACCGACCAGACCTGTTCTGCCGTCGTCAACGGCGGCGCCGACCCGACCGTGATCCTGAAAAGCGTGCCGCTCTCCGACCTGGACGGTGCCGTTGGCAACACCGCAGGCGAGGGCACCTTCACCCTGACCCTGACCGGCTGCGCCGCGTCGGGCACCGATGAGGCGTTCACCACGTTGTTCCAAGCGACCAACCCCACCGCCACCGGCAATCTGACCAATACCGCCAGTGCCGGTGCCGAAGGCGTGGCCCTGCAGTTGCTGGACGCACCTGGCGGTACGCCGGTGAACCTGGCCGGCGGTGCAGCAGTGGCGGCGGGTGAGATCGTGCTCACGGCGGGCGAAACCACCGCCACCCACGACTACGCCGTGCGCTATATCGCCGAGAGCGCGACCGTCACCCCCGGCCCGGTACTGGGCTCGGTGACGTACACCGTCCGCTACGAGTAATCGAACGCCCGGGGCGGCCGCACCGGCCGTCCCCACACTTGCAGGCAACGCCCCCAGCCATTGGAGAACCGCCCATGTCCGGGCTTCGATCCCACTGCAATGTGTACTGCGCCGCCATGGCGGGTGTGCTTGCATTGTTCAATATCGCGGAAGCTGCGGCGAGTGTTGTCGTTTCAGGTACCCGTGTCATCTACCCCGGCAATGCGCAGCACGTCACCGTGCAGCTTACCAACCAGGATGCGTTTCCCAATGCCGTACAGGCCTGGGTGGACGTCGCAGACCCCGAATCGACCCCGGCCGATGCCGATGCTCCCTTTGTCGTCACGCCTGCCGTGTCGCGCGTGGCTCCCGGCGCCGGCCAACAGATCCGGGTGATGTTCGCCGGCAAGGACCTGCCGCAGGACCGCGAATCGCTGTTCCATCTCAACGTCCTGCAGATTCCGCCGATGAACACCGCACATGCCGATCAGAACAAGGTGATGGTGTTGATGCGCAACCGCCTGAAGATGTTCTACCGGCCAACAGGTATTGCCGGCACACCTGCGCGGATATCCGAGCAGTTGCGCTTCAGCGTCCAGCAACACAGCAACGGCTGGCATGTGCAGGTTGACAACCCCAGCGGTTACCACGCTTCATTCGCGGGCGCCACGCTGCACGTAGCCGGTTCGCAGTGGAAGCTGAGTCCGGCAATGGTGCCCCCGATGGGCTCGGCGCAATGGCTGCCGCAGGCGCCCTCCGCATTGCCCGCGGGTACTGCGGAGGTAAGCGCACACCTGATCAACGACTATGGCGCCAGGATTGCCATCCGTCATGCTGCGGCCCGCTAGGGGTACGCGCGCCGCCCACGGTGCGATAGCGCTTGGCGGCGCGTTGCTGGCGGTTGGCAACGTGGCCAGCGCGGACGATTCGCTGTACGAATTCGATGACCGTTTGCTGATGGGCTCGACGCTGTCCACCGGCAACCTGCAGCGTTTCAATCGCGGCGACCAGGCCGATCCCGGGGTGTACCTGGTGGATGTCTACGTCAACGATTCCTATGTGGATCGCGCCCAGCTGCAGTTCCGCGCCGTAGGTGACAGCACACAGCCGTGCCTGGACGAAACCTTCCTGCGAGAGAAGCTGGGCACACGGCCGCCCGAAAGCATGGGTGCTGAAGCCGCCGTGGCCCAGACCAGCGCAGCCCATTGCGTGGATCTGGCCCAGCGCCTGCCGGGCAGCGCCGCTAGGCTGGACGTCGGCCGTCTGCGCCTGGATCTTTCGGTGCCGCAGGCGCTGTTGATCCGCACACCCCGCGACCATGTCAGCCGCGATATGTGGGACGCGGGCAGGACCATGGCGTTCGCCAACTATGACCTCAACGCCAGTCGCACATCCGCAAACGGCATGGCATCCAGCTATGCTGCCATGGCGGTGAATGCGGGCGCCAATATGGGTATGTGGCGGCTGCGCCATCAGTCGAACCTCAGCTACGCAAGCCGCCCGGGCTGGCAACGCAGTGACTGGAACAGCATCCGCACCTATGCACAGCGCTCCTTGCCCGGTATTGCCAGCGACATGACCATCGGTAGCAGCTACACCGACGGCAATCTATTCGGAAACCTCAGCTACCGCGGCATTCGCATCGCCACCGACGAACGGATGGTTCCGGATTCGCAGCGCCGTTATGCGCCGGTTGTACGCGGCAGTGCGCACAGCAGATCGCGGGTTGTGATTCGCCAGAATGGGCGCAAGCTCCGCGAGGAGGTGATATCACCGGGCCCGTTCCTGATCGATGACATCAGTGGCGCCGCCTATGGGGGTGACCTGGATGTGGAAGTGGTCGCCGACGATGGCAGTACCAGCCGTTTCAGCGTGCCGTTTTCCGCGGTGCCGGAATCCATACGCCCCGGCTACTCCAAGTACAGCGCCACGCTGGGGCAGGCAGGCAGCAACGGCCAGAAGCGGTTGCCGTTTGCCGAATTCACCTACCAGCGTGGCCTCAGCAACCGGCTGACACTCAATGCTGGCGCCCGCCTGGCCGAGGATTATGTAGCCGTGCTGGCAGGCGGCGTCGTGGCTACGCAGTACGGTGCGTTCGGTGGAACCTCGGTGTTCTCGCGCCTGCAGGAACACGGTGCCGGCACGACAACCGGTTACCGCCTTGAACTGAACTACAGCAAGACGTTCCAGGCCACCGACACCACCGTGACACTGGCCGGCTACCGCTATTCGTCCCGCGGCTTTCGTGATTTTTCCGATGCCCTTGGACGGCCGTGGGAACAGGAAACGCTGGACGATGCGTTCAAGCCACTGGTCCGCCAACGCAACCAGCGCAATCAGTTCAACGTTGTCATGAACCAGCGACTGGGCAGGTCCGGTGCGTTGTACCTGACCGGTTCGGCAGCGGACTACTTCCATGGCGCCAAGCGCGATGTGCAGTTCCAGTTCGGCTATTCCAATTCATGGCGGAAGTTGAGCTATAGCGTGTCCCTGTCGCAGCAGCGCAACTGCGCGATGCAGTATTGGAATACGGACATGGCATCCGAATGCGTGCAGGGCCGTTCGCTGGGCCTTACCCTGTCGATGCCGCTGGGTACGGCGCCAACGGCGCCTGTGCTCAGCACAATGGCAACACGGGACCGGGGAGTTGGCGCCTCCAGCTTCCAGTCCGTGCTCAGCGGCACGCTGGGGGAACGACGCAGCACCCAGTACGAGGGTCGGCAGGGATTCGTGTAAAAACGGGCCGAAAGTGAGCTAACTGCCTGTCGCAGCTGGCTTTATTGGCCGCTCCAGAAAATCGAGGGTTGGGCAGCACTCTCCCGCCGGCACTTGGGCGCACCGCGCTATTTTCTGTTCGAGATCCCTCTCCAGCTGTCGCAGCTGGCGGATTCGTAGACGGACATCGACGAGCTTTCGCTCGGTCAGCTGACGGGTCTGCTCGCAAGAACCTTCGCCTGTGATCTCTAGCAGGCCAGCGATCTCGTCGAGGCTGAATCCCATCATCTGAGCGCGCCGGATGAACTGAAGCCGATTGACATCGTTTTCGTCGTAACGACGCACGCCTCCTATGGGTCGCTCGGGTTGACGCAGCAGCCTACGCCGCTGGTAGTAGCGCACGGTTTCGACGTGCACATCGGCCGCCGCCGCCAGCCGGCTGATCGTAAACGTGTTCGGACGCACGGCTTGACTCCGTACCTAGGTACAGAGGCTAGTATGCTCTGATGCAAACAACCCCGGCCAAATCGTCTGTTCCAGCCATCGTTGGCGCGAGCATCGCCGCCATTGGCGCATCGGTCTGCTGCGTCGTGCCGCTGGTGCTGGTCCTGCTGGGCATCAGTGGCGCCTGGATCGGCACCCTGACAGCTCTCGATCCCTTGAGGCCCTGGTTCAGCGCCGCCGCCGTACTGTCCTTGGCCGTGGCGTTTTGGATGCTGTATCGACCGGCGGCACGGTGCGGTGTGGATGGCAGTTGCATCGCCCCGGACGCTCTGCGACGCAGGCGACGTTGGCTCTGGTTGGCGACAGCCCTCATCGTCCTGTTGCTGCTGTTTCCCTATTACATCGTCTGGATTCTGTAGGAGGCGCGATGCACAAGTGGATACTGGCCCTGGTGGCTGCTCTGTCGGTCGGTGCCGCTCTTGCGACGCCCGCAACCGTAGTGATGCTCGATGCTGAGAACATGACCTGTCCCGCCTGCGGCATCACCATCAGGAAGGCGCTGGAGAAGGTGCCGGGCGTGGCCGATGTGAAGGTGGACACCCGGGCTGAAACAGTCACGGTGACGTTCGAATCGAGCCAGACGGATGCAGCCGGAATCGCGCGTGCAGTCACGGAAGCAGGCTTCCCGGCCAAGGTGCGGACTGGCGGTGAGTGACGTCAAGCTGGAAAGCATCTTGACCTGCCCGGAGTGCGGCCATCGGGCGACCGAGACAATGCCCATCACAGCGTGTCAATTCTTCTATGAGTGCACGGGCTGTGGAGCGGTTTTGCGTCCGCATCAAGGCGACTGCTGTGTGTTCTGCTCGTTCGGAACAGTGCCATGTCCACCGATCCAACAGAACAATCCCTGTTGTGGTTGAACCGCGGACTCCGATAATAGTTGGACAGACAGGCTGCGAGATCGACTGTGCCACCCTGGAAAGCGCGCCGCTCAACCAGCGGTGTGCATGCGAAGTGGTCGACATCCTCCGTCTGCACGAGTCGATCCGGGGTGCCTTTCCGGAGTTCACGACTGATCCCGCCGTACACGCGCACTTATTTTCACCCTATGCCTTGTTCGTTGATCGGCCCGCGTTGGAGGCCATGGGACGAGTCGCGGCGGCGGTCTTCGACGTCGCAGGAAACCCGGGATATAGCCAACGGGTCCTGCAATGGGCCCCTGACATTGCAACCCATGATCCGGGTTCGGCGGGGGGCGTCCTGGGTCTGGACTTTCACCTGACGGTCGATGGCCCGCGGCTGATCGAGGTCAACACCAATCCAGGCGGTCTGCTCCTCAATGCCTTGTTGCTCGATGCCGTGCGGTCTTGCGCGCCGCCAGCATGGGCCACCTGGACCAACGCGGCCCAAGCGCGTGATGCGGCCGTCACGGCCTGGATGGAGGATGCTCGGCAGCAATCCGGGCGCACGCCGTCGCGCCTGGCCATCGTGGACAGCACTCCGCGAGCGCAGTTCCTTTACCCCGAGTTTGTGCTGTACGCGAACGCGTTTCGGGACCATGGCGTGGACTGCGTGATCAGCGCTCCCGAGGATTTGTCGTTTGGTTCGGACGGGCTTGAGGATGCCCACGGTCGAATCGACACTGTCTACAACCGGTTGACCGATTTCGCGCTCGAGGATGCCTCGCATGCAGACATTCGTGAGGCTTACCTGGCAGGGGACGTCGCGCTGATGCCGCATCCCCGAGCACACGCGCTGTTTGCCGACAAGCGCAACCTTGCGGTGCTCGGGGACCCGGCTCTGCTCGGCGGGTTCGGGGTCGATGCGGGTTCGACGGCACTGCTGGGCCAGGTGATCCCGCCCACGGTCGAACTCGTGCCCGCGAACCGGGATGCGTTGTGGGCAGTGCGCAACGGATATTTCTTCAAGCCTGCAGCAGGGTTTGGCAGCCGTGGGAGTTATCGGGGCGACAAGTTGACCCGGCGGACTTGGGCGTCTATGGCGTCGGCGACCTACATCGCACAGGCCTTCGCGCCACCGAGCATGCGGATCGTGCATGGGGGCCAGTCCCTCAAGGCGGATGTGCGCTGCTTCGCGTCCGAGGCGGGTGTCCTGTTGTTCGCGGCCAGGCTGTACCAGGGCCAGACCACGAACATGCGCACCCCCGGTGGTGGATTCGCAGCGGTGCTCACGTCGTCACGGATCGAGGAGTGATTCCCCACCGGAGCCGACCCTTGGGGCGTGTCGTGGCTACAGCCAGGCGAGTGCCGATTCAGCCAGTTCGCGCTCCTCATCGATCGCGACGTTCCATATGCTCGGCCCGCCCCCGCGGTCGATCCGCGTGGCTCCAGCATCGTTGACGTCAGGTGCCAGCGCCAGGCCGAGCCAGGCCAGTCGCGCGACGATGCGAGCCCGCAAAACCGGCGCGCGATGGCCGATGCCGCCGGAAAAGACGACATGGTCGAGACCGCCAATTGCCGTGGCCATGGCCGCGATGGACTGCGCAATCCGGACTGCAAAGAGCTCCACGGCAAGCTGGGCCTGCGGGCCGGGATCCGTCAGCAACACGCGCATGTCGCCATGGCCGGCGATTCCGGCAAGGCCTGCACTGCGGTACAGGCCGTTTTCAAGCGCCTGCGCATCCAGGCGTTCATGCCTCAGCAGATACAGCAACGCGCCGGGATCGAGATCTCCGGAGCGGGTAGGGCTCGGGATTCCACCCAGCGGAGTGAGCGCCATGGTGGTGTCGCGGCTGCGGCCGCCCTCGACGGCGCAGACGCTGCAGCCACCCCCCAGATGCGCGAAGACAGCGCGGCCCTTCAGGATTCCAGCGTCGTGGCTGGCCACTATGCGGAGCGCGGAGGCAAAGGCGAGTCCATGGAAACCGTAGCGGCGGATGCCCAGCGCATCCCATGCTTCAGGGACAGGCAAGCGCCGGCTCCAGGGCGCGAGCGACGCGTGGAAGTCGGTGTCGAAGGCCACGCCTTGGCGCGCGTGCGGCCAACGCATGCGCGCGGCACGCGCGAAAGCGAGGGCTACCGGCTGGTGCAAGGGTGCGAACGGCACCAATGCATCCAGTTTCGCGAGCACGGTTTCGTCGAGCTCGCGGGCGTCGTGCAGGTCACCGCCATGTACGATTCGGTGCACCACCACGTCGGGGCTGGGCCACGGCTCCGACAATGCCTCGAGCAGGGTGGCAAGGCGCTCCTGCGCATCCACGCCGACTGGAATTTCGGCCCGGGAGCGCTCGAGCAGACGAGACTGCGCGCCGTGTCCCTCAGTGTTGAACAGATAGGACGCGCCCTTGAGGGTGGACGAGCCAACGTTGAGTGCAAGAAGCCGGCGCGTGGTCACAGGTGTCCCCGAATCATGTTCATGGGGACCGCACCGCCCGGCGCAACAACTGCGCATTGATTGCCACAACGACGGTGCTCAGCGACATGAGCACTGCCCCAAGCGCAGGTTGCAGCAGGATCCCCCATGCGGCGAGAACGCCAGCGGCGAGAGGGATGGCGACGATGTTGTAGCCGGCGGCCCACCACAGGTTCTGGATCATCTTGCGATAGGTGGCCTTGCTCAATTCGATGATCGCTGGCACGTCGCGCGGGTCGCTGCGCACGAGTACGACGTCGCCGGCCTCGACCGCGACGTCCGTCCCTGTGCCGATGGCGATGCCGACGTCGGACGTGAGCAGCGCCGGAGCGTCATTGACACCGTCACCCACCATCGCGACGCGCTTGCCCTGGGCCTGCAGCTCCTCGATCTTTGCCACCTTGTCCTCGGGCAATACCTCGGCGAAGACGGTGTCGATGTTGAGTTCCTTCGCGACCGCGTTTGCGACCGCCGTGGAATCACCCGTCAGCAGGACAACCTCCAGTCCTTCGTCGTGCAGCCGCTTGACCGCGTCGAACGATTCGGGACGGATGGCATCCGCGATCGCAAATACGGCGAGCACCCGGTCGCCTTCCACCAGGTAGGTTGCAGATTGACCATCGGCTGCCGCTGATTCGGCAGCCCGCCGAAGCGTCTCCGGCGGTTCGACCGCGAGCATTCTCAACAGACCCGGCCCGCCAACGTGAAGCGAGCGCTCCTCGACGACTGCGCGCACGCCGCGTCCCGGCATGGACTCGAAGTCCTGCGACATCGGAACGTCGATGCCATGTTCCTTGGCGCTGGTCATCAGCGCCTGCGCGATCGGATGTTCAGCGTCGCGCTGGACCGACGCGGCCACGCGAAGCACCTCGTCGTCGGTGAGTCCATCGGCGGCAGTGGTCTTCACGACGCGGTGCGAACCGAGCGTGAGCGTGCCTGTCTTGTCGAACACGACCGTGTTCAGCAAACGGGCCTCTTCCAGGCCGCGTCGATCGCGCACGAGCAGGCCGTTCCGTGCGCCAATCGTGGTCGAGATGGCGGTCACCAGCGGGATGGCCAAACCCAGCGCATGGGGACAGGCGATCACGAGCACGGTCACTACGCGCTCGATCGTGAAGCTCCACGGTCGACCGAGGAGTGGCCAGACAATGGCGGTAACCGCGGCGGAGACGATGGCGATGATCGTGAGGTAGAACGCCGCCCGGTCCGCCAGGGCCTGGGCGCGCGAGCGCGACGTCTGGGCCTGCTCGACGAGCCGCATGATACCCGCGAGCGCGGTCTCGTCGCCGGTTCCCGTCACCTCGACACGCAACGAGCCCTGTCCGTTGACGGTGCCGGCGATCACCCGGTCGCCCGTCGACTTGTCCATCGGCTTGGACTCGCCGGTGATCATCGCTTCGTTGACGGCGCTGGTCCCTTCCTTCACGACGCCGTCGGCGGGAATGCTCGCGCCGGGCCTGATGAGCAGCAGGTCGCCGCGCTTCAGTTCCGCGACAGGGACTTCCTTCGCGGTACCGGCCTCATCCAACCGCACCGCCATATCAGGCAGCAGCTTCGCGAGTTCCTTGAGAGCGCCCTGTGCCTGGTTGATCGAACGCATCTCGATCCAGTGGCCGAGCAACATGATCGCCACCAGCGTCGCCAGCTCCCACCACAGGTCCAAGCCCTCGACGACGCCGAGCGTGACCAACGCGCTGTAAAGGAAGGCGACGGTGATCGCAAGCGAGATCAGCGTCATCATGCCCGGCAGGCGATTTCTCAGCTCGTGGTATCCGCCGCGGAGGAACGGCGAGCCGCCGTAGAAGTACACGATCGTGCCGAACACCGCCGGGATGTACGCCGACCCCGGGAACTGTGGTGCGGTGTAGTCGAACCAATGCTGGATCATCCCGCTGCAGATCAGAGTGGGGATGGTCAGCAGCAGCGTGAGCCAGAACTTGTCGCGGAAGCTCGCCACGCTGTGGCCGGCATGCTTGTCGTGCCCGGCATGGACGTCACCTTCAGCACCCGTGCGGGGATGCGGCGGTTGCTCGCCGTGCGCCTGATGATCTTGATGATGATGATTGTGTTGCGTCATGGGTCTGCCTTCCTGGATGCACTGATGCGCCGGGCACCAGCGGGGAGATAGATCAGTGTTCTGTTACAAGTGTCCCGATCTGGCGATGGCCATCACCAGCCGCAGTGAGAGCAATCCCGCAGCAGCGAAAGCCACCATAGCCAGGAAAGGCATGTGACCGAACACTTGCGGGCCGTCGGAATGCAGGCTCAACAGCGCACCGCTTACGTACAGGCCCAAGGTGACCAGGGCCAACGCCAGCCGGTTGCCCGTGCGCGCGATTGCCTCCTGCGTGGAACTCAGGCCATGGTGGTGTACGGAGAAGGCGGGTCGTCCGTCGCTCAGTTGCGCCTGCCGCAACAGGTCGGTGGCGATCTGTGGCAGTTGGCGCGCAGTGCGGGCCAGCCGCATGGCAAGCGGCCTGTTGCCGCTGGGGCGGCTGGCTTCGGCAATGTCGGCGATCGCGGCCGCCTGCGCGGACAGCGTCCCCAGCAGGTCCAGATTCGGATCCAGCGCCCGCAGCGTGTTCTCGACCAGGAACAGCGTCCGGATCAGGGACAGCAGGTGGGCCGGAAGCCGGAAGCCAGCGCCCTGCCCAATGCGTGCCACGCGCCAGATTGCCTCGGCAATGGACCACTGCGCCAGCGGACGGCTGGCCATCTCGGCCAGGATCAGGTGGATCTCGCGCACATGCGAGCGGCGGTCGACCTGCGACGGGAAGAAGCCCATGGCGATCGCTGCATCCAGCACGCCCTCGGCGTCGTCGGCCGCAATGGCCTCGACCATGCCGCCGAGCGCGAGCCGGGATGCAGGGTCGAGCACGCCGATCGATCCAAAGTCATGCAGGCACAGGCGACCGTCGTCAAAGAAGAACAGATTCCCCGGGTGCGGGTCGGCATGGAAGACGCCGGCGCCGAAGAGCTGATGCACGTAGGCACCGAGCAGCGCCCTTGCCAGTGCGGGAGCGGCCGCTGTGCCGTACGCGGCCTCCAGACGGGTCCCGTGGCTTCGATCCTGCACAAGCACGTTGCGGGTGGCATACGGCTCGACGACGTGCGGCTGGGTGATGCCGGGCAGGGCATCCAGCACCTTGGCCATGCGCCGCATGTTCTGCGCCTCGTGACGCATGTCGATCTCGTCACGCAGGAATGCGCCTAGTTCGTCCACCAGTTCGAGCGGCCGGTGGCGTTTCAGTGGCGGCCAGATCCACTGGGCGACGCGCATCGTGCGCCGCAGGAGCAGCAGATCCGCCTGCACCTGGGCATGGATCCCGGGGCGGGTGATCTTGACGACCACATCGCGACCATCATGCATGCGCGCTGGATGGATCTGGGCCACTGAAGCCGCGGCCAGGGGCTTGTCATCGAAGCTGGCGAAAAGTTCGCCGACCGGCGCGCCAAACGCCTGTTCGACGATACGCATGGCCTCCTCCGCCGGGAAGGGGGGCACATCGCTGTGCAATCGCGACAGCGCCTCGCGATAGGGCGCCGGCAGCAGGTCCCAGCGCAGGCTCAAGCCCTGGCCCAGCTTGACGAAGGTGGTGCCCAACCCCACCAGTGTGGTGCTGACGTATGCCGGAAGCAGGTCGGGTGCACGTCGGCGCAGGCGCAGCACGGCGACGCCGAGCTTGAGTCCCGCCCAGGCAATCTGGCCTCCGCGCCGCACCGTGCCCGCCATCAACGCGCGCTCCCGGTTGGACAACTCATGGCGTCGACCCACTTGCAGGACGCAGGATCGTGGCCGGATCGCCCCGACCATCCACTGCCGCCAGCTCCGCTTCCGACAACAGGCCGCCCCGGGACTGGCCGAGGACGCCCGCGGCCGCATCGACCACGTGCGCCCAGGTGCTGCGGTTGGCGAACAGCAGTCCCGGCACGTCCAGCGTGCCGCCGCGGTTGACGAAGCCGAGCGCCGCGGTCGTGGCCGGGCCAGTGTCGAGCCGGCGCAGCGCGCCCAGGAAGGGCTCGGGCCGCGTATGCGTGACGAATATGCGCGGCCGTTCCGCCGGGAACAGTGCATGGACCTCGCTGTCGGAGTGCACGTACCGCGCCTCGTCCGGATCGCGCGGCGTGCGGAACCGGCCGGGCTCGCCGAGATAGACGATCGCGGCCGACACGCCACGTTCAACGAGGCGCACCTGCGCGTGGCGCACTTCCTGCAATTGGTAAGCACCGGTGGCGACCAGCAGGATCGCCGCTGTCGCCGGGTTGCCGGCCAGGCACAGCGCACCTTGGGTGGCCAGCGCCTGCGCCTGCGTCGGTGTCAGCTCGTGCGGCACCGGTCGCTTGGGGACGACCAGGGTGGTGACCGTGCCGCGTTGCGCGTAGGCGTGGGCGAGGGCCGCGGCGGCGCCGTTGGCGTCCGGGGGAAACACCACGCGCGATATGTCGGCCATTTCGCCCAGGAGCGCCTCGGCCATGGTCGGATCCTGATGGGACTGCTCGTTCTTCGCGTTCTCCCACGTGTGCGAGGTCAGCACGAGAGGCACGCCCAGCCAGCCGGGCGGTCGCCCCGCCTGTGCCTGGTGACGCGCGAAGATCAATTCCTGGCGCACGGCGCCAAGCATCTTCGGTGCGAACGCCTCGTAGGTGACCACCAGGTTCAGCCCGCCCTTGTTGCCGAGCGCGGCGCATACCACGGCTTCCTCATTAAGCGCGGTGATGACCGCGCCAGTGGTCGATTCCGCGACACCGGGCTCGGGCTCGTGCACCCGGTGCTTCATTGCGTCCAGGGTGCGATCGAGCTTGTTGCTGCGCAGCTCGTCAGGATTGCCCACGCGCACGCGCAGCCCCGGGTTCGCTTCGGCGATGGCGACGAACTGCTCGTCGAGCGCGGTCATCGGCGAGCTCTCGCCGCCGGCGCCGCGGTCGGCGATCGCCGGGACGCGGGGCGGTTCCACCTGGCGATCGGCCAGCGCATGGTCGCGCTCGCGCACGCGCTGCTGGAGGTCGTGGCTGTTGAGTGCGGCAACAGCCTCCTCGAGCTCGGACGCGGCCACGAACAGCGCCGCGGCGCCTTGATTGAAGAGCGCGCGTGCCTCGGCCTCCTTCGACGGATTCCCGGGCAGGGGCAGGTTGTGCGAGGCGTTGGTCCCGGCGCCGGGGAATCCGAAGCCCTTCACGGTTTCGGCAATGCCATAGGGCAGCCGCACGTCGGCATCGGGAACGGCGGCGCCCGCTTGCAGGCGCGACTCCATCACATGGATACCCCACGCGATGCTGGCCGGATCGCGCCCGTCCAGCGCGATCGGATCAAAGCCGTTCAATCGCAGGTGCCGGTCCAGCCACCGCTCGCCGCCCTGCTGGGCGATCTGGCTGCGCTGTTCGATGCGCCGCCCGTTGAGGATGATGATCGGGCTGACCAGCCCGCTGTCCTCGGCACGCCACCAGCGCGGCGCCCAGTCGCTGCCGCGCTGTTCCTCGAACGCACCGTCGCTGAGGAACGCCACCAGGCGTTCGTCCTTGAGCGGTGCATGCACGTACTGCAGTTCGGCAAAGCCGAGATAGCCGCCTTCCATCACGCCCCCGGCGGTGTGCGCATTGACGTGGGAGCCCAGGGGCGACGCCGGTGTTCCGTCCGGATTGAGGGTGTAGGCATAGAAGTCGCCGACGAACCGGCTCAGCCCCGCGTCGGAGCGGTCGTAACGTTCGGCGTGCCGGGCGGTCATGTTGCCAACCAGCACGTTCAGCGCGTCGATGGCGGCCACGCAGTGCCCCTGGCCCATCATCCATGCGCGGGTGACGCCATCCAGGGCGTCCATCAGCAGGTAGCCGGCGTAGGCCGGCACCATGTTGAGGGACCCGCCAGTGTGGCCTTCGGGCGTGGCCTTGAAGTCATCGGCCTCGAGGGCCGCGCCGTCGGTGCGGACCCGCTGGCTGTAGGTCATGTGGGCCACCAGCCACATGCCGGCGCTGGTGACGCGATCGGCCGCGGCGAGCCGCTGCCAGGCGGTGCCGGCATCGGGCGTGCGGCCCAAGGCCACCAGCTCGTGCACCATCTGGCGGACCCGGAGCTGGGTGAGCGGGTCATGTCGGATCACGCCGTAGCCGGCCGCCCAATGGTCAAACGCGGGATCGGCCCGCCGGTGGGCGTCGGCGAGTTCAAGGGTCCGCTGGCGCTCGGCGGCCGACAGCTGGTCGGCGGTGCAGCAGTTGAGATGCAGGTTCATGGGTCCTCCGGGGAGTCGGCCGAAGCGGACATCAGGGTCGATGCCGCGTCAGCGAGGTCCGCGCCGAGCGCGATCGCGTTCGACGGGTGGGCAATGGTGTCGGTACTGACGATGCGGGCCAGACCTGCTTCCTGCAGGCGGGCGTAGGCATCGCCGGCGAACACCGGATGGATGGCGACCAGCAGTGGCGGCGGCAACGACAACCGGCGCAGGTGTGCGAGGGTCTCCAGGATGGTGTGGCCGGACGACACGATGTCGTCGATCAGGACCGGGGTCCGGCCCGCCACGGCCTGCGGGTCGGGCAGGCTGACGCGCACGTCGTAGTCGCCGTGCCGCTCCTTGGCCAGCACCTGGTAGGGCATGCCGGACAGGGCGGCGATGTCCGCTACCCACTGCTCGCTCTCGCTGTCAGGGCCGATCAGCACAGCGTCGGGGACGGTCTCAGCGATCCAGCGGGCCACGGCCGGCGTCGCCGATACGTGGACCGTCGGAATGCGGTAGAGCGACTGCAGGCGCTCGACGCGGTGCAGGTGCGGGTCCACGGTCACCAGCCAGTCGAAAGCCTCTTCGAGGAATTGCGCAAACAGCGGTGTACTGACCGCCTCGCCGCGATGGAAGCGGGTGTCCTGGCGCATATACCCCAGGTAGGGTGCGATGAGGCCGACCGAACGAGCCCCGAACTCGCGCGCGGTCCGGGCGGCGAAGCGCAGCGGGAGGGCCAGGGCATCGGCGTTGCGCAGGCTGGCCAGGATCGCCACATCGGCGCCGTCCAGTGCGTCGTCCAGGGTGACCAGCGACTCGCCATCGGGGAAGTGCCGCCAGGCCACGGGTGCAATGCGCGCCTGCAGGGGCTGGTTGATGGTGCCGGCCAACACGGCATCGGCCGGGAAGGGCATCAGCACACGGGTCATGGAACCTCTCCAAGCACAAAGGGTTGCAGCGTCGCGGCGTGCTCCAGGGCGTAGGCCAGTTCTCCCGGCGACTCCGCATGCAGGGTCATCATGGGCTGTCCGCGCTCGACCGTATCGCCGATCCGCAGACCGGTTTCGAGGCCGGCGGTGGGGGATGTCGGGGCGCCGGCCAGCTTGGCCAGTTTGGCCAGCCTGCGGTTGTCGATCGCCGCGATGCGGCCCGATGCAGGCGCCGGGACGTCGGCGGTGAACGCCGCCCGTGGCGGTTCGCGGAAGCCTCCCTGGGCCTCGCAGATCGCCAGGAACTTGGCCAGCGCCGCCCCGGAATCCAGCACGCCGCGCGCGCGCTCCAGTCCGGTGCCGGCGTTGCTGCCCGCTGCCATGTCCAGCAGCGCCGCGGACAGCGCAAGTGCGCGTTCGCGAAGGTCGGCGGGTGCATCGGCCGCGTTGCGCAGCACCTTGAGCACGTCGTGCGCCTCGAGCGCCGGGCCGATTCCCCGACCCACCGGCTGGGTGCCGTCGGAGCGATGGATGCCCAACTGCAATCCCAGCGCGCCCGCGGTGTGGGCAAGCCGCGTGCCGAGGCTGTGGGCCGCGGCCTCACCTCGCACCTTGGCCGTCGGACCCACCGGCATGTCGATCAGGACGTGGGTGGAGCCCGCGGCTATCTTCTTCGACAGCACGCTGGCGACCAGTTGGCCGTCGCTGTCGAAATCCAGCGGGCGCTGGACCCGGATCAGGATGTCGTCGGCCGGGCTCAGGCGCACGTTGCCACCCCACACGATGCAGCCGCCCTCGCGCTCCACCACCCGGCGCATCGCCGCCAGGTCGAGCGCCACCGGCGCCATCACTTCCATGGTGTCGGCGGTGCCCGCGGGCGACGTGATCGCGCGCGACGAGGTCTTCGGGATGCGGTAGCCCAGCGCAGCCACGATGGCCACCACGATCGGGGTGGTGCGATTGCCCGGCAGGCCACCTACGCAGTGTTTGTCCAGCACCGGCCCTTCGCCCCAGTCCAGGCGCTGGCCCACGGAGATCATGGCTCGCGTCAGCGCGGTCGTCTCCGCATGGTCCAGGCGGTCACCCGCGCTGGCAGTGACGAAAGCTGCAAGCTCCAGGTCCGACAACCTGCTTTCCATCACGTCCTGCACCAGGGCGAAGTACTGCGCGTCGTCCAACCGGGCGCCGAACACCTTGGCACGGAGCGCGCCCGCCGACGCCGCGGGTTCCGCGTGCCTGACGCCGGCGAGGGCGTCGGGCGCGGGATCGAGGAGCGTCCACGCGGCCTCCGACAACGCCACCTCGTCCAGGCCGAGCCGATCGTCGATGACCACGTTCAGCGTCGCCACCAGCGTGCGGGCGTCCACGTCCAGCCTGACGCGCGTCATCGCGGCAAAGCCTTCCGAGCGACAGACCTCGCAGTCGCGGTGCATATAGACCACCGGCTGCTGGTAGGTGTCGATGCCGGCACGGGTGACGCGCAGGCGGGTGTGGCCCGGGGCCTGCGTGGTCATCTCGCATCCTCCAATCCGACTTGCTCCAGGTGCCCCGGCACGCGCGCACGCCAGCCCAGTTCACGCTGCACGCGCCCGCGCAGCGTGTCTGCAGCGTCGGGCTCGCCGTGGGTGAGGTAGACCATGCGCGGCGCGGACGGCGCGGTGCGCATCCAGTCCAGCAGCTCCCCGGCGTCGGCGTGGCCGGAGAAGCCCTCCAGCTGCACCACCTCGGCGCGGATGGGGACCTCGCGGCCGAACATGCGCAACGTGCGCTTGCCTGCCGCCAGCGCGGCACCGCGTGTTCCTCCGGCCTGGTAGCCCGCGAGCAGGATCGCGTTGCGGTCATCGGGGCCGAACGCCTCGATGTGGTGCAGCACGCGCCCGCCGGTGATCATGCCGCTGGCCGAGATGATGATCATCGGCCCGCGCTGGCGGTTGAGTGCCTTCGACTCTTCTACAGTGTTGACGAAGGTGGCCACGTCGAACATCCGCTGGCAGTCCTCGTCGGACACGTGGTGCTCGGAGTGGTGGTCGTGGTAGTGCCGGGTCGCGTTGATCGCCATCGGGCTGTTGAGGTAGACCGGCACGCGAGGGATGTCCTTGCGCTCACGCAGCCGGGCGATATGCAGCATGAGCGCCTGGGCGCGGCCGATGGCAAAGGCGGGAATGACGATCACGCCCCCGCGGGCGGCAACGCGGCGGATGATCGGTGCCAGCTCGGCTTCTTGGTCGATCGGAATGTGTTCCCGATTGCCATATGTGGATTCGCAGACCAGGACGTCACAGGCGGGCAGGGGCGTCGGCGGATTCATCAGCGACTCCTGCTGCCGTCCCAGGTCGCCACTGAAGTGCAGGCGCTGGCCCTGGACGTCAAGGCTGACATGGGCAGCGCCCAGGATGTGGCTGGCAGGATGGAAGCGGATCGTGACGCCTGATGCGACCTCGATGTCGCGACCATAGTCATGCCCCTTGAGCTGCTTCAGGCTGCGGCGGGCGTCATCCTCGGTATAAAGCGGCCGTGGTTCCTTGTGCTTGGAGTACCCCTTGCGGGCCGCGTACTTGGCCTCCTCTTCGAGCAGGTGTCCGCTGTCGGGAAGCAGCAGGCCGCACAGGGCCACGCTGCCATGGGTGCAGTGGATCCGGCCGCGGAACCCTTGTTTGACCAGTGCGGGCAAGTAGCCCGAATGGTCCAGGTGGGCGTGGGTCAGGACCACCGCGTCGATTGATGACGCCTCGACGGGAAACGGAGCCCAGTTGCGCTCGCGCAATTGCTTGTAGCCCTGGAACAGGCCGCAGTCCACGAGCACGCGCTGACCGTTGGCCTCGACCAGGTAGCGCGAGCCGGTCACGGTGCCCGCGGCACCGAGGAATTGCAGGGTGGGGTTGGAAGACGCTGTCATGGTGTGGCTCCTGTCCTGGAAGGGAAGTGATTGCGGAGGGCATGGCGAGGGCCGAGGCGCATCTGCATCGCCCGCGCGCCTGTCAGGGGCGGATCAGCTCCACTGTGTCGTTGACCTTGGGGCTCCCGGAGATCACTTCAGCCTCCGCGTAGTGGCTGTCGAACAGTTCGACGATGCGCACTTGGCCAACGTTCTCGCGGCGGTAGCGTGGACCGCCGGCCCGCGAATGCCGGATACGGCGCTTGTGCCGGATCACGTCCAGCACCTGCCCGACCTGGGCACCGTCGGCCTGCCCGACACAGACCACAAGCGTTCCGTCCTGCTTTTCCAGCACCTGGCCGCGCATCAACACGTTGTGGCGGAACCCACCCTCGTTCGCGGAGACGACCCCCGGCAATGCGAACGCGAGCGCGAGGGCCAGTGCGGCGACCCAATGGCTGCGATTGGTACCTCGGGGTCTGGAATGGGCGACGTGTGTGACCGTATTCATGGTGTGGACTCCTTAGATGGGCTGCGAGGGGTGGCGGCATCCGCCAGTGGAAGGCGTTTGAGCAGCAACGCGTTGAGGGCGACGATCACCGAACTGCCCGACATCGACAGCGCGGCGATTTCTGGCGACAGCACGAACGGATAGAGCACACCGGCCGCCAGCGGAAAGGCCAGCACGTTGTAGCCCACGGCCCAGCCCAGATTCTGATGCATCTTGCGCAGAGTGGCGTGGGCGATGGTGGTCGCGCGAACGACGTCATAAGGGTCGCTGTGCATGAGCACGATGTCGGCACTCTCGATGGCGACGTCGGTGCCGGCGCCGATCGCGAACCCAACGTCGGCTTGGGTGAGCGCCGGTGCGTCGTTGATGCCGTCGCCCACCATGCCGACCTTGAGGCCCTGCGACTGCAGCTTGATGACCTCATCGGCCTTGCCGCCCGGCAGCACGTCGGCCAGCACGATGTCGATTCCCAGGTCCTGTGCCACGCGCTCGGCCGTGGGGCGGTTGTCGCCGGTGATCATCGCCACCTTGATGTTGCGCCGGTGCAATTCGTCGATGGCCGCGCGCGAGGTCTCCCGGATCGCGTCGGCAATCGCGAAGAAGCCTGCGAGCCGGTCACCCACCCCGGCATAGATCACCGTGCGACCGGCACCGGTGAGGCGCGCAGCCTCCGCTTCCAATACCGAGAGGTCGATGCCGTGCTCGACCATCAGGATCCGGTTGCCCAGCACCACCTGCACCCCGTCAACCACGCCGGTAGCGCCCTGGCCATCGATGTTGGTGAACGCGGTAGCGCGCTCGGCTACCGGACCGGCACGCTTCAGGATGGCCTGCGCCAGCGGGTGCTCGGAGTGCGCCTCGACCGCGGCGGCCGCGGCCAGCAACCGCTCCTGCGTCCAGCCCGGCGCGACCGCCATGTCGACCACCTCGGGGGCGCCGACCGTCAGGGTGCCGGTCTTGTCGAAGATCACCACGTCCAGGCGTGCGCTCTTCTCAATCGATTCGGCATGCTTGAAGAGGATGCCGTGTCGTGCCCCCAGGCCAGTGCCGATCATGATCGCCATCGGCGTGGCCAAACCGAGTGCATCGGGGCAGGCGATGACGAAGACGGTGATCGTCAGCGTGAGCGCGAACAGCAGCGGCTGTCCCAGCCACCAGAACCAGACCGCGAAGGTCAGCAGCCCGATCACGATCGCAGCCAGCACCAGCCATTGCGAGGCGCGGTCGGCGAGCAGCTGCGCGGGCGCCTTGGAGTTCTGC
The DNA here is from genome assembly GCF_002477705.1 of Stenotrophomonas sp. UBA7606. Taxonomy (NCBI): domain Bacteria; kingdom Pseudomonadati; phylum Pseudomonadota; class Gammaproteobacteria; order Lysobacterales; family Lysobacteraceae; genus Stenotrophomonas; species Stenotrophomonas sp. UBA7606. The sequence goes on from NZ_DLJW01000133.1 coordinate 53,774, forward strand.
GCGGTCTGGACCAGCTTGATGATCTGCGCCAGTGCCGTGTCGCTGCCGATCTTGGTGGCGGTGTAGGCGAATGCGCCGCTCTTGTTGATCGATCCGCCGACGACGGACTCTCCGGGATCCTTGCGCACCGGCATCGACTCGCCGGTCAGCATGGATTCGTCGACCTGAGAGCTGCCTTCCGTCACGATGCCATCGACCGGGATCTTCGCCCCGGGCCGCACGATCACGGTCTCGCCGACCAGCACTTCAGCGGTGGGAATGTCGAGCTCCTGCCCCTCGCGCCGGACGACCGCGCGGGGTGGGGACAGCTTCAGCAGCGCTTTCATGGCGTCCGAGGCGCCGGCGCGAGCCCGCATCTCGAGCCAGTGGCCAAGCAGGACGAAGGTCAGCAGGACGGCCGAGGCCTCGTAGAAGTTCGGCCCGTCGAAGAAGAACGTCGACGCGATGCTGAAACCGTAACCTGTGCCCACGCTCAGGAGCACCAGGACCGCCATGTCCAGCACACCCCGTCGCAGGGACCGGATCGCGGCGCTGAAGAATGGCCAGCCCGGATACAGCACGGCGCCGGTCGCCAGCAGGAACAACCAGACGTTCTCGCGCAGTCCGAACGGCACCGGCGGCGGCTCTATCAGCCCGCCCATGGGCGACCACACGAATACCGGGATCGCGAAGGCGAGGGCGACCAGGAAGCGGCGGCCCATGTCGCGCGCCGCGGCGTGCAGATCGCTGCCGTGGTTCATGCCCGCATGGGCGTCGTGGCCCCCGGCATCCGTGGCGTCATCGCCGTGGCCGGCGTGGGCGTCAGCGGGGCGCTCTGCGGCCAATTCCTGTCCGTGCCCGGCATGCGCAGCATGGGCGTGCGCGCCTGCGGCGGGGTCGGCATCGGGCATCGGCGCGTTGCATTGGAAGCCGCAGTCGCGGATCGCGGTGGCGACCGCGCCCGCCGACAGGCGGGCCGGGTCGTAGGACACCTGCAGGGTCGCGGTAGCGAAATTCGCGCTGGTGGCGTTGACTCCAGGCAGCGCGGCCACGGCCTTCTCCAGCGTGCGCGCGCAGCCGGCACTCACCATGTCGCCGATGGGCCAGGTGCGCGTGCGCACAGTGGGTTTGTGGACGTGCGTCATCGGGTTTCTCCTTGGGATGGAGCGGGGCCGCGCCGGCGTCGCGGGATGAAGGCCGGCACTTCCTGCATGTAGCGGACGTAGTCGTCGCCGAAGCGGCTCAAGCAGTCTTTTTCCTCACGACGCGCCAGGCGGGCATAGGCCCACACGAGCACTGGATAGCTGGCGAGCGTGAGCAGCGTGGGCCACTGCAGCAGGAAACCGGTCAGCACGAGCAGGAAGGCGACGTACTGCGGGTGACGCATGCGCGCATACACGCCCTCGCGGGCGAGCCGGCCTTCACGCTGTGCCCGATACAGCACCGGCCAGGCGGCCGACAGCAGCCAGAAGCCGCCGCCGATCAGGACGAAGCTTGCGATGTGGAATGGGCCGAAATGCGGGTTGGCGCGCCAGCCGAACCACATCTCGAGCAGATGGCCCGCGTCATGGCTCAGCCAGTCCACCTGCGGATAGTTGGCGCTGAGCCAGCCGCCCAGGACGTACAGCGTCAGCGGGAAGCCATACATTTCCGCGAACAGGGCCACGACGAAGGCGGAGAACATACCGAACCCACGCCAGTCCCAACGGGTCAGCGGTTTGTAGAAGCTCCAGGCGAAGAAGATGAAGAACGCGGCGTTGATGGCGGCGAGGAGCCAAAGACCGTAGCCGGAGTCGGGTGCCTGCATGTCAGTGCCCTCCGTTCGAGGTGTCGGACGTTTCGTCGTTCAGTGCCCGCTTGCTACGGCTCTCATGCTGGCCATGGGGTGTGTCGTCGGCATTGCCGTCGCGCCCATGACTTCCGGAACCTCCATGACCGCCATGCCCCTTGTGCATGAACACATGCATCAAGGGACATAGCAGCAGGATGGCCAGGGGCAACCAGCGAAGCGTCCCCCCAAGGTGGGCGCGGTGCTCGACGGCGAGATAGAACACGGCCAGCGCCAGGAAGATCCAGAAGACCCAGCGTCGGGAGCCTGAGGGGGCAGGACTGGAGGCTGTCATGGCAAATTCTCCTCTGTGGGGCGGCGTCCAAGAAGTCGCCGGGGGGTGGACTTGACGAACCCGCCGCCTTCAGCAGCGGCAACAGATTCGATCAATGCGCAGACGTCATCGCCAGTCGGAATGGAGTCCGGAAGCTCCGCCCAGGCGTGGATGGCACGCTCCATTCGTCCGTGCATGGCGAGCAGCCTGTCCAGTTGTTGGCGGGTGTCGTCGAGCCTGCGCCGAATGATGTCCCGCACAAGCGGACAGGGACTATGTCGCAGCAGGCTGTGGTGGATGATTTCCTCGATTTCCCCCAGCGTGAAGCCAAGGTGTTGCGCCGTGCGAATGAAGTGCAGGCGAAGGAGCTCCGAGGTGGAGAACAACTGGTAGCCGCCCTCGGTATGCGTGGCCGCTTGCAACAGACCGCGCCGCAGGTAGTTGCGCACCACATGCACCGTGACATCGCCCTGCCGTGCCAGCTGGCGGACCGTCATCAGCGGCAGCGTCACTTCTTCCTTGGTCGTCATCGGCTTGCTCCCGGCGAGGTGTTGATCAGGCTAGACCTGTGTCTCGCACACAGGTCAACCGGCCTTGCGGTGGGCGAAGCCAGTAACGCGCGAATTGGCCGTGGACGGACGGATGTTCGCGGCCACAGTTGCATGAGCCGTCGGTCCCTGCCTGCGTTGAACGGCCCCATCACTACTTCTCCTTGGGTAGTGCGGAGGAGGGGTGCGGCTTCCTGGCCAGCTGCCGCTGCTTGATCAGCGAGTACAGCGCCGGGATCACGACCAGGGTGAGGATGGTCGAAGACACCATGCCACCTACCATCGGCGCAGCGATTCGGCGCATGACTTCCGAGCCAGTACCGCTGCTCCACATGATGGGCAGCAGGCCCGCCATGATCGCGACCACGGTCATCATCTTCGGGCGCACGCGGTCGACCGCGCCTTCGATGATGGCCTCGCGCAGGTCCCGTGAATCCAGTGCCCGGCCTTCGGCCTGCCTCTGCGCGGCACGCGCTTCAAGTGCGTGGTCGAGGTAGATCAGCATCACCACGCCGGTTTCCGCGGCGACGCCGGCCAGCGCGATGAAGCCCACGATCACCGCGACGCTGGTGTTGTAGTCGAGCATCCACATCAGCCAGATGCCACCGACCAGTGCGAAGGGCACCGACAGCATCACGATCAGCGACTCGGTGACACGGCGGAAGTTGAGGTACAGCAGCAGGAAAATCAGCGCCAGCGTCACCGGAACGACGACACGCATCTTCTCCGCGGCACGTTGCATGTATTCGTACTGTCCACTCCAGGTCACGTAGTAGCCAGGCGGGAACTGCACCTGCTCGGTGACCGCTTCCTGCGCAGCCTTCACGTAGCGGCCGAGATCGCTCTCTCGGGTGTCGACGTAGATGTACGCCGCCAGCATCGCGTTCTCGGTGCGGATGCTCGGCGCACCCTTCCTGACCTCAATCCGCGCCAGTTCGCCCAGCGGCACCTGGGCGCCGCCGGGCACCGGCACAAGGACTTGGCTGCCTATCCGGTGCGGATCGTCGCGGAGTTCGCGGGGATAGCGCACGATCGCGCTGAAGCGTTCGCGGCCCTGGAGGATGGTGGTGACGATCTCGCCGCCCAGCGCGGCGGCCACCACGTTCTGCACCTCGCCCAGGGTGACGCCGTACTGGGCCAGGCTGCCAAGGTCGGGGGTGATGTCGAGGTAGTAGGCGCCGGTCAGGCGTTCGGCGAACGCGCTGGTCGTGCCCGGCACTTCGCGCACCACGGCTTCGATCTCGGTGGCCAGCGCGTCGAGTTGCTCAAGGTCCGTGCCGAAGAGTTTGATGCCCACGGGCGTGCGGATGCCGGTGGCCAGCATGTCGGTGCGCGCCTTGATCGGCATCGTCCAGGAGTTGGCGACGCCCGGGAACTTCAGCGCCGCGTCCATCTCGGCGATGAGCTTGTCGGTGGTCATGCCGTCCCGCCATTCGTCCTCGGGCTTGAGGTTGATGACGGTCTCGAACATCTCCAGCGGTGCGGGATCGGTGGCCGTCAGGGCACGGCCCGCCTTGCCGAACACCGACTCCACTTCCGGGAAGCCCTTGATGATCCGGTCCTGCTGCTGCAGCAGCTCCGAGGCCTTGGTCACCGACATGCCCGGAAGCGACGCGGGCATGTACAGCAGCGTGCCTTCGTTGAGGGTTGGCATGAACTCGCTGCCCAGCCGCGATGCAGGCCACAGGCTTGCAAACAGGGCGGCCAACGCAAACATGATTGTGGCCATGCGATGCCGCAGAACGACGTTGATCACCGGCCGATAGGCCGCAACCAGGAACCGGTTCACCGGATTCTTGTGCTCGGGCACGATCTTGCCGCGCACGAACAGCAGCATGAGTACCGGTACCAGCGTGATCGACAACAGCGCGCCACCGGCCATCGCGAAGGTCTTGGTGAAGGCCAGCGGCTTGAACAGGCGACCTTCCTGAGCCTCCAGGGCGAACACGGGCAGGAACGAGACGGTGATGATCATCAGGCTGAAGAACAGCGCCGGCCCGACCTCGCGACAGGCATCGATGATCAGCTGGGTCCGGCTGCGGGAGCCGTCGGAGCGCTCGATGTGCTTGTGCGCGTTCTCGATCATCACGATCGCCGCGTCGACCATCACGCCAATCGAGATCGCGATGCCGCCCAGGCTCATGATGTTGGAGTTCATGCCCAGCATGCGCATCGCGATCACCGCGATCAGCACGCCGACGGGCAGCATGACGATCGCGACCAGCGCGCTGCGCGCATGGAACAGGAATACCAGGCACACCAGTGCGACGATCAGGCTCTCCTCGAGCAGCGTCGTGCGTAGCGTCTTGATCGCGCGCACGATGAGATCGGAGCGGTCGTAGACCGCCTGGACGCTGACGCCCTCGGGGAGTCCACTCGCAAGCTGGGCGATCTTGTCCTTCACCCCCCCGATCACGGCCAGGGCGTTTTCGCCGAAGCGCGCAATGACGATCCCGCCCACAACGTCGCCTTCGCCGTCCAGGTCGACGATGCCACGGCGCTCATCGGGTACCAGTTCGACCCGGGCGACGTCGCCGATCAGCACCGGTGCGCCCCCTTCGGCGCGCAGAACCAGGCTCTCGATATCCTCGATACCGCGCAGGTAGCCGCGGCCCCGCACCATGTACTCGGTCTCGGCCATCTCGATCACGCGGCCGCCGACGTCGCGGTTGCTCTCGGCGATCACCTCGGACACGCGTGAAATCGGGATGTCGAACTCGCGCAGCCGGACCGGATCGACGGTGATCGAGTACTGGCGCACGAAGCCGCCGACGCTGGCGACCTCGGCCACGCCGGGCGCGGTGGTGAGCTGGTAACGCAGGTACCAGTCCTGCATCGCGCGCAGCTCGTCCAGCGAGTGGCGGTCGCTCTGCAGCACGTACTGGTAGACCCAGCCCACGCCGGACGCGTCGGGTCCCAGTGCCGGTGCCACGCCAGCCGGCAGGTTTTTCGACGCGACGTTGAGGTTCTCGAGCACGCGCGAGCGCGCCCAGTACAGGTCCGTGCCTTCTTCGAAGATGACGTAGATGAAGGAGGCGCCGAAGAACGAGAAGCCGCGGACGTCCTTCGACTTCGGCGTCGCGAGCAGGGCGCTGGTCAGCGGATAGGTGACCTGGTCCTCGACCACCTGGGGCGCCTGCCCCGGGTACTCCGTGAACACGATCACCTGCACGTCCGACAGATCCGGTTGTGCGTCCAGCGGCGTGTTCATCAGTGCGTAGATGCCACCGGCGACAATCGCCAGCGCCATCAGCAGCACCAGGAAGACGTTGCGCACCGACCATTCAACGAGACGGCCAAGCATGTCAGTGCCCCTCGTGGCCGGTGGGGGCGGGCGGAGTCTCTTCCGGGGTAGCCGGCATGGAATGACCGGCGTGCGGATCAGAGGCCTCGTCACCATGACCTGCGTGCGGGTCGGCGGCGTCCTCGCCGTGCCCGGCGTGTGGATCCTCAGCGGTGCCCGAAGGCGCGCCGTGTCCTGTGTGACCCTCAAGACCCTGGAGTGCCGACTGCAGGTTGCTTTCGGCGTCGATCAGGAAGTTGGCGGAGACCACGACCTGCTCGCCCTCGGTCAGGCCGTCGAGGATCTCGATGCGATCGCCGCCGCGCCGCCCCAGGCTGACATCGCGCGGTGCGAAGCGGCCAGGGCCGGTCTCGACCAGCACCACCTGGCGCGTGCCGCTGTCGAGCACGGCCGAGCGCGGAACGGTCAGGACCGGTCCAGCCCCCGGCTCCTCCAGCACCACCGTCCCATACAGCCCGGGCCGCAGGTCGCCAGCGGGGTTGGGCAGGGCGATGCGCACATCCACGGTGCGCGTCATCGCATCGATGACGGGCTGCACGAAGGTGACCTCGCCCTCGGCCACCTGGCCCGGCAGGGCCACGGTTTCAAAGCGGGCCGTTTGGCCGGGCTGGATACCCGCGGCCTGCGCCGCCGGCACCTTGGCGATCACCCACACCTTCGACAGGTCCGCCAGGCGCAGGATGGTTTCGCCGGGCTCGAAACGCGCGCCCTGGACCACCGGCTTCTCGATCACGACCGCGTCCGCGGGCGCGGTGAGCACCAGGCCCGTCTTGCCCATCTGCGCGTCACTGATTTCCCAGTTGCGCAGGCGGGTGCGGGCGGCATCGCGCAGGCGGACCATCGACGCCGCGCTCGCGGGATCGGACCCGGCCAGCCTGCGGGCGGTCTCGTCGGCCAGCCGGTATTCCTGCTGCGCCGCGGCCAGCTGCGGGCTGTAGACGGAGAGCAGCGGCTGCCCGGCGCTGACCCGCATGCCGGTCTGGTTCGCGTACAGCCGCTCCACCCAGCCTTCGAAGCGCGGGGCGATCGCGTACTGCCGGGTCTCGTCGACCTCGACCGTGCCGCTGGTGCGCACGGTAGCGGACAGGGCTCCGCGCTTGACCGCTTCGGTGCGCACGCCCAGCGCCTGCACCTTGTCCGGCGGCAGCACCACCGTGCCCGGTGCCGCCGGCGGTGCGTCGTCGGCATAGACCGGGACGTAGTCCATACCCATCGAATCCTTCTTCGGCACCGGCGACGTGTCCGCCAAGCCCATGGGATTGCGGTAATAGAGCACCTTGCGTTCTGCGGCCGGGCCGTCGATCGACGTGCCCGCGGTCGGGGAGTCGTTCGTGGCGCGGCCGGCAATCCAGCCGACGGCGAGGGCGGCGAGTGCAACGCCGATGGCGAGCGACAGGGTCTGGACACGGGTCATCGGATCTCTCCTTCGATGGCGCGCACGGCGGCGGCGCCCAACAGTTCGTCACGCAGTGCATCGACCCGTGCGAGGTCGGCGCCCTGCCATTCATTGAGTGCTTCCAGCAGCGTCCCGAAGTCGACTTCACCGACCTGGTAGCTGGCCAGGGCGGACTGCCAGGTGGCGTCGGCCTGCGGCAGCAGCGTGTTCTCGATCAGTCCGCGACGCTCGCGCGCGTTGGTCCACTGCGACCAGGCGGAAGCGCCGCGTTCCTCGACGGCCCGCAGCGTGGCGTCCCTGCGGGCAAGCGCTGCGTCTTCGAGCAGGCGCGATTCGCGCTCGCGCTCGCGGCGGGCACGCTGCTGGAACGGGATCTCGACCTCGAACATCAGCTCGGTGCTCTCGATGCCGTTGCCGAACTGCATCGCACCCACGCCCAGGGTGATGTCGGGAAAGCGGTTGCGACGCTGCAGTACCACGTTCGTGCGCGCCGCCTCGGCGCGAGCCTGCTGCGAGCGCACCGCGGGATGCGCATCGGCGTCATCCAGTGCCTCGGCAAGCGAGGCGCTGTGGACGGCGAGGCGCGGCGCCTCGTCGGGAGTCGCCAGCGGTGCATCGGACCGGCGCCCCAGCACCGCGTTCAAGGTGGCGGCCGCCTCCTGCTTGGTCGCGAGGCGTTCGATCCGCTCGCGCTGGAGGCTGGTCTGCTCGACCTGGGCGCGGATGGCATCCTGCTGCGCCGCGCGACCCAGGGCGTAGCGCACGCCGGCCATCTCTTCCACCTGGCGGAGCAGGGCGATGCGGCGATCAAGCACGGCCACGGCCTGGTCGGCATGCCAGTAGCGTGCGTAGGCCGCCTCGGCGTCGGCCAGCAAGTCGCGCGCAGTGGTGAGGCGATCGAGTCCGACCGCGACCGCGTCCTGGCTGGCCGCGGTCCGCGCCAGGGCGCGCTTGCCCCAAAGCGGGAGGCGCTGGCGCAGCGCGTAGTTGACCTCGCGCTCGGCACCGGCGGAGCGCCAGGGCTTGTCCGGATCGAGGCCGCGGAATCCAAGGGAAGCCGTCGGGTCGGGTAGGGCGCCCGCTGGCTGGATCCGTGCTTCGGCGGCCTGGGCCTCGAAGTCCATGGCCCGCAATTCCGGGTTGTGTTCCAGAACCCAGGCGCGGATCGACTCGAGGCTGTGCCCCGGGACGGGTTCGGTGGCGGTCACCGGCAGCGCCAGGGCCCACAAGGCGCCGGCAAGCACGCCGGCAAGAAGGTGCCGGAGCGGTGGCAGACGGCGGGACAGAGGGCGAGGGTGCAGGCGCCTGGCCGGCAGTCGGTCGAACGGGGATGCCATATCAGTGTCCTTGGGCCGACGCGACGCAGGTCGCTCGGACGAGGGCAGGAACACATGCCGTGACGCAGCCACGGCGCGAACGCACAGGACTGCGCCGCACAGACGTGCGGAGCAGTCAGCGTCCAGGCATCAGATCAGCAGGAGTGCCGCTGGATGGGCGGTAGGTCGGTGCCAGGCGGGTCTGGGCGGCGAATCCACCCATGTAGCCGTGACACCTGGCGCAGCATCCGCAATCGCGGCGATCGCAAGCCAGGAGAACCAGGCTTCGGCCAGCAGCGGCGGAATCGAAGGGATGCGCCCACTGTCCGCCGAGATGTCACCCTCGGTGCAGTGCGCGTCGCACACTGCCTTGCTCGCTGAGGGGAGCTCGGCATCGCAGCCGTGGCCATGGTCGTGTCGGGTGTCGGTGGCGGCAGCGACAAACGCCGCCGGCGTGACTGGGAGATCCAGGCAATCGCCATGGCCTGCGAGCGCGAACTGGGACCAGAGCAGGGCCACCATCGCGAGGAGGGCGGTGCGCTGGAACAAGTTCCGATGGCGGATGTGGACCATGGCGTGAGCTTACCTCTTACTGGAACCGATGCAATTGATCCAAGTCAATCCTTGGCCAGGCCCAGGGGCTGGCGCGGCACAGATGTGGTCGGCGAGGACGGTACGGCGGCCGACTTGGCAAGGCGAAGGGCGTTGGCCACCACCGACACCGAGCTCAAGCTCATCGCAAGCGCCGCGACCATCGGGCTCAGCAAGATCCCGAATGCGGGGTAGAGCACCCCGGCCGCGACCGGCACCCCCAGCGCGTTGTAGAGGAACGCGAAGGTGAGGTTCTGCTTCATGTTGGCCACGGTGGCCTGGGAGATCTTCCGGGCGCGCAGGATGCCCCGCAGGTCGCCCTTGACCAGGGTGATCTGGGCACTGGACATCGCGACGTCGGTGCCCGTGCCCATGGCGATGCCGACGTCGGCCGCGGCGAGCGCCGGGGCGTCGTTGATGCCGTCGCCCGCCATCGCCACCCGCCGGCCTTCGCGCTTGAGGCGCTGCACCAGCTCGGCCTTGTCCTCGGGGCGGACTTCGCCATGCACCTCGTCCAGGCCCAGCTCGGTGGCCACGGCCCGTGCGGTGGTGAGCCCGTCGCCGGTGGCCATGATGATGCGCAGCCCGGCGGCGTGGAGCTCGTTGATGGCCGCCGCGGCCGACGCCTTGATCGGGTCGGCAACCGCGACCAGCCCCGCCAGGCGCCCGTCCACGGCCAGGAACATGGCGCTCGCGCCCTCGCGGCGCATCCGCTCGGCCACGTCGACGTGCGCAGCGGGATTGGCGCCCAGGTCGTCCATGAGCGCGGTATTGCCCAGCGCAAGCGCATGGCCGGCCACGGACCCGCGCACACCCATGCCGGTCACCGAGTCGAAGTCCTCCACGCGGTCGAACTCGAAGTTCCGGCGTCGAGCCTCGGCGACGATGGCGTCGGCCAGCGGGTGCTCGCTGCCCTGGTCCAGGCTGGCGGCCAGGTGCAAGACCCGGTCGGCGTCGAAGCCCTCGAAGGCCACGACTTCCTTGAAGGCGGGGCGCCCCTCGGTGAGGGTGCCGGTCTTGTCGACGATCAGGGTGTCGATGCGGCGCATGTGCTCGATGGCCTCGGCGTCGCGGAACAGCACGCCCACCTGCGCCGCCTTGCCCGTGGCGACCATGATCGACATCGGCGTCGCCAGGCCCAGCGCGCAGGGGCAGGCGATGATCAGTACCGAGACCGCGTTGAGCACCGCAAAGGTCCAGGCCGGCTCCGGACCGAAGGAGCCCCAGATAAAGAAGGTGGCCACCGCGATCGCCAGCACCGCGAGCACGAACCAGTAGGCCGCGATATCGGCCATCCGCTGCATCGGCGCGCGGGAGCGCTGCGCCTGCGCGACCAGCTGCACGATCTGCGACAGCACGGTGTCGGAGCCCACCTTGGCGGCGCGGATCACCAGCGCGCCGGTGCCGTTCTGGGTCGCGCCGATGACCTGGTCGCCTGCGGTCTTCTCGACCGGAATCGGTTCACCCGTGAGCATCGACTCGTCGACGCTGGAGCGGCCTTCCACCACTTCGCCATCCACCGGCACCTTCTCGCCGGGACGCACGCGCAGGTGGTCGCCGACGTGGACGTGGGTCAGCGGGATGTCTTCCTCGGTGCCGTCGGCGTTGACCCGCCGGGCTTCCTTCGGCGCCAGGCCAAGCAGGCCCTTGATCGCCGCGGACGTTTTCGAGCGCGCCCGCAGTTCCAGCATCTGGCCGAGCAGGGTCAGCGAAACGATCACCGCCGCCGCCTCGTAGTACACCCCGACGCGCCCATGTTCGGTAAACGACGGTGGGAACAAGCCGGGTGCCAGCGTGGCGACCAGGCTGTAGCCAAAGGCGGCCGCAACGCCAATCCCGATGAGGGTGAACATGTTCGGGCTGCGGTTGCGGATCGACTGCACGCAGCGCTCGAAGAACGGCCAGCCGGCCCACAGCACGACTGGTGTGGTCAAGACCAGCTCGACCCAGGTCTGCACGTCGATCGACAACGGCAGGATCTGCACGTCGCCCAGCACGACACGCGGGAGGTACTGGCCGAACATGGCCAGCACGAGCGTCACCACAGTCAGCGGAAGCGTCCACCAGAACCGGCGCGAGAAGTCGCGAAGTTCCGGATTGTCATCGTCCTCCAGGCTCGGCATTTCCGGCTCCAGCGCCATGCCGCAGAAGGGACAGTTGCCTGGACCTTGTTGCCGGACTTCCGGGTGCATCGGGCAGGTGTAGATGGCGCCGGGCTGTGCCACCTCGGGTTCGTCCTGGGGCGTCAGATAGCGCTCCGGATCGGCCACGAACTTCGCGCGGCATCGCTCCGAGCAGAAGTGGAAAGGTGTGTCGGCGTGGGTCGCATGATGCTGCGTCGTGGCGGGATCGACCTGCATGCCACAGACCGGATCGGTGACCCGTCCATCCGCAGCCTCGACAGGGGCTGCGCCTGCAGAATGGTGATGGTCATGGGACGACGGTGAGTTCATGCCGATGCTCGCTTTAGTGGGGATGGACTGCCAAGGCAGTGTGCCATTGCGGGTTACACAGCTATTCGGGGCTGAGCGTCCCGAGCACTGAAACAACAATCAGGATCAAGATGGCCAGCGCGGCCTCAGCCGTAACACTCTGCCGCAAAGCCCGCACCTCCTGCGCGGGATCTCCGCTGGTCAGCGCTCGTTCCAAGCGCGGCACCAGCGTCCATCGGTGCAGCGCTCCCAAACCCAGCATTCCAGCGAACAGGGCCAGTTTGAACAGCAGCAACTTCCCGTAGGTGCTCTGGAACAGGGCCGAAAACGACCACGCGGTGAGATCCCCGTAGTGCGCGATGCCGGACACGATGAGCGCACCAACGAAGATCGTTCCCAGCGTCGAAAAACCATGCAGAAAGTCATGCGTTGATCGCAGACGCCCGCTGCCGTTCGTCTCTTTGCCGCGCAGCAGCATGGCAAGGAACATCAGGACCGCTGCGATCCAGCCGCCTGCCGCGAGAAGATGGACGATGCCTGCAGCAAGCCGGACCGCGCCTGCCAAGCCCTCGCCAGCGGCGGCGTGGCCGTTCCATGCCAGCGAAGCGAGTGCGCCGCCCGCCAGCATCGCCCCCAGCGGGAAGGCGGTCTCCACCTTCCCGCGGCGACGATGCCATCCGAGCACGAACATCAGGGCGACCAGCAGCGCGCCTCTCGCCATGGCTGCCCGGCCCGCGGACGTCTCGAGCAGATACCAGCCAAGCGATGCGCGATCAACCTCGGCAAGCGGCATTCCCATGATGCCCGCGGTCTTGAAGACGACATCGAGCCCGGTGAGCACGAGACCGGCTACGGCACCCGCCAATAGAACGCCCATGAGTGACCACCCGGCCAAGGCGTCGGCGAGTGCCGATCGACGCGACCCGTACCAACCGAAGAGTGGAACCCCGAAAAGAACCATGATGACAAGGTATTCCAGGAATCTCAGTGCATAAGCCGACAGGTCGAACATTCGCGACTCCTCAGCGCACCGTGAAGCTGAAGCTGCCCGGCATGGGGTGGTTGTCACCACCGACGGCGCGGTATTCCACGGTATAGACGCCCGGAGTCAGCGGCTGGGGCAACTTGGCACGCAGGGTCTTACCGTTGTTGACGATCTCGGTCGTGAAATTCTCGATCGGCATGGTGGAACTGCCGTGCTTCATGAGCAACTTGAGACGCGACGCCCGCGGAATCAATGTTTCGTTGAACACGAGATCGATCTGGCCCGGCGAAGCCACCACCGCATTTGCCGCCGGTGTGGACTGCTGCAGCGCGGCGTGGGCGTGCGCGATCTGCAGGGAGAACTGCCCAGCCGCAATCGCGAGGACGAGCGCGAAGGAGCGAAGGACGTTTGATGATTTCATAGGGATAAATCCTCATTGCGAATGTGATGCAAAGCCCCGTTCGGCGCCGTGCTGTGTTGGATCCGACAAGCGTTAGGTGTCGGGCTGTCACCGAAACCACGGTTGGTCGGCTTTTGATATTTGAGATGAGGATCCCGCCGCTCAGGCGGGATCCTCGACGCGTCAAGCCGCCATGGCGCTGCAGCTTTCCGCGCAACGGCGACAAACTTCGGCGCAGCGCGCCATCTCCGGGTCGTTCATGGCGTCGCATGCTTCGGCGCACTGGCGGCAGATCTCCGCGCAGGCACTGCAAACCACCGAGTGAGCGCTGGCGCCACGCAACATGGCGTCGGCGCTGGTGGCGCAGATATCGGCACACGTCGCCAGCAGGGCGATGTGCTCCGGGGCTGCGTGGGCACCTCCTTTGCTCAGGCAATAGTTGATGGTCTCAAGGCAAATCGCGTGGCATTGCGTGCAGTTGTCGATGCACTCGTTCATGGCCTGAGACCGGTGGTCTTCGGAATGGTGAGTCATGTGGATCTCCTGCTTCATCGCGGACGAGAATCGGCGCGCCCGCAACACCGCCCCCTGTTGCTCTTGCGGATCAATGCTGTGCGAAGGGTTCGGTGGTTCCGTCGTGATGGACCAGCTCGACCGTATACGGCTGCTGGCGTCCTTCCGGGACCTCCATGCCCGGCGAACCGAGCGGCATTCCGGGCAGGACCAGGCCGCGTGCGTCCGGCTTTTCTTCGAGGAGGCGCTTGATGTCCTCGGCCGGGACATGGCCTTCGATGACGTATCCGTCGACCTCGGCCGTGTGGCAGGAGCCCTTTGCATAGGGGACACCCAGGCGCTCCTTGACCGGACCCAGGTCATCCATGTCATGCACATCCACGGTGAACCCCGCCTTCTTCACGTGGTCGATCCAGCTACCGCAGCACCCGCAGGTCGGGGTCTTGTGGACGGTCATGCGTGGCAGGGCGGCTGGAGTCGCGTCGGCTGTTTCCGGGACGACCTGTGCAGTGGGCGCGATGGTGGATTGCGCGGGTGTAGCCGCTTGGGTGCAGGCACCCAGGCCGGCGACCGCAAAAGCCGCCCACGCCAGTCGGTTCAATCTGCAGGTTTTCATTTCTGGTTCTCCGCTTAGCGCTTGGTCCGCGAAGACCAGTGGATGTGGGCGATCCGCCAACCGTCGGTGGTCTGCTTCAGCACCATGGTCTCGGTGCTCTGGACGGTCAGTGGCTTACCGTCTTTCTGGGCGTGCAGCTCGCTTTCGGTTCCGACCCATGCGAACTCACCAGCGGTGCGTGCACGCTGACGGAGCAGCTGGCGATGGGCGCCCTTGAGGAATGCCGCATCGCTGACTGCGTGATGACCCAGATATTCCTCGCGGCTGCGCTCGGCACCCCCGGACTCGAGGATGAGGACGTCGGCAGCGAGCAGGGCTTCGACCATGGCCAGATCGCCGCTAGACAGGGCCCTGTTGAAACGCTCCGCTACGGCGACCGCGGCCTCTGCAGTGACTGGGACGTCGACGTCCGCAGATGCCGCGGCAGCGGGGTGATGTGCGTGCGGCTGTGTCGCCTGCGCCATTGCGGGGGACACGACGGCCAGTGCCAGTGCGAGGGTGAACGAGATTGCTGTTGCGTTCATTGCGTGGGCTCCAAGGAGATCAATGGGTGTGCGCATGGCCGTCATCGGCCACGGGCGTGTGTGGTGCAGGGTGCGACTCCACCTTGCCGTCGGGATGGCCGTGGCTCACCAACCCGACTTCCGTGTCGCTGGGTGTCGGGCCGTGGTGATCGTCGTCCACGCCCGGCGGGTGCGCATGCGGCATGGAGTTGTTGCCCGGCTCGAATAGGGCAGGGTGATCCTCGGCCTTTTCGTCGTCATGGTGGCCTTGCGTCTCGCCGCCGCCATGCGAATGACCATCACTGCTGGCCACCAACGCCTGGTAACCGGCCTTGTCCAGCGTGGGCAGCTTCTGCAGGAAGGCCGACATGTTCCAGATGAACTCATCGTCCATGCTGCCGCCCCACGCGGGCATGCCGCTGGCCTTGATGCCGTGCTTGATCACCCAGAACGCCTCAGCTGGAGCGACCGACTGTTTGCTTAGGTTCGGTGGCGCGGGGTACAGGCCCTTGCTCATCTCGGTGGCCGCCGCCTCTGGCGAAAGATGGCAGGTCACGCACATGGCGTTGTAGTTGCCCGCACCCTGGCGGATACGCTCAGGATCATCCAGGTTCGTGGGCACCTGAAGCTTGGCGGCGCGCACCTCAATGGAACGCTCGCGCGCCGTTTCAAGTAGCGCATACACCGGGCGACTATGCGGATCGTCGGCGGCCACGTTGTACACGCCCAGAGAGACCGTGGCAGTTGCCGCGACCGCAACCAATCCCACGCCGGCACCGAGCCATACCCACATCCTTTTGTTGGATTTCATTGTCAGTTCCCCTTAGAACCAGGTACGAAGGCCGATGACCAAGCGCGTGTCTTCAAAGGACTCGCCATGCTCGCGTCGCATGTCTGCGGTATTGCCAAACGCGCGCTCGTACACCACGCCGATGTAGGGAGCGAACTTTCGGGTGAACTCATAACGAAGTCGTAGCCCCGCCTCAGCGGTACTCAGACCCGAACCTATCCCGCGCAATGGATCGTTCTTGCCATAGGCGGTGACTTCCACCAGCGGCTGCAAGATCAGCCGGTTGGTTAGCAGCAATTCGTACTCGGCCTCGACATTGGCGGCAGTCTGGCCCCCTTCGCCGAGATAGGCTGTGGCGGACACTTCGAACTTCATCGGCGCCAAGCCCTGTACACCGATAGCGGCGAAGTTTTGAGATGCCCCAGGCTTGAAGTCATGACGCACACCGGCCACCACATCCCACCACGTGGAGATACTGCGGCCGTAGAGCACTTCCAGATCAGCCGACTCGGTCTGACCATCCGTGCGTTCGCCTTCACTGCGGAGCCAGACGCGATTGAGGTCCGTACCGATCCAAGCCTGGCCCTCCCAGCCCAGCCCGGTGCCCGGATCGGCATCCCAGGCTTCCAGGCGATTGAGCAGCACGTAGCTCTTGATCGAGTTGTCATGCACCGGATGCGCGTGTTCCGGCGCGATGGCCGCCTTGCGATCCGCGTCCGTCACCGCGGGTATCGGGGTGCGCGGCTGCGTTGGCACTGCAGGCCCGTGTCCCATCTGACTGTGGTCCATGCCCTGCATCGACTGTGTCTGCGCTTTGGGCGTTGCGGGCGTGCTCGGAGGCGCGCCGTGCCCCATCTTGGAATGGTCCATCCCCTGCATCGCAGGCGTGGCCGTACTAGAGGTGTCGGCTGCAGCGGGCTGTGCCATCTGACTGTGATCCATGCCCTGCATCGACTGCGCCTGTGCTGTGGGCGCCGCAGGTGTGCTCGCGGGCGAGACGTGCCCCATTTGCGAATGGTCCATGCCCTGCATGGCAGGCTCGGCTGCTTTAGCCTGCGGCGCGGCGTGGCCCATCGTCGCATGATCGATCGTCGCTTCGCTCGGCTTGGCCGGTGTTGCAGGCTTTTGGGCTGGCGCAGGTTTTGATGTCGGCGCCTGTTGTGCAGAGTGATCCTGAGTCTGGGTCTGCGCGCCCTGCTCCATCGGCATGGAGCCGTGCTGCATGGATTGGGCGCTGGCCGCATTGGCCAGGGCCAGCGAGATAGCCAGCGTCAGCGCAGTCAGGGTGGTATCGCGTCTATTGATGTTCATTCGTCGACCCTCACCGTGCGCATCATTCCGGCTTCCATGTGATAAAGCAGGTGGCAATGGAACGCCCAGCTGCCCAACGCATCGGCACGCACGCGATACGTGCGTCGGCTACCCGGCGGCATATCCACCGTGTGCTTGCGCACCATGAAGTTGCCGTTGTCGTCCTCCACGTCACTCCACATGCCGTGCAAATGGATGGGATGGGTCATCATCGTGTCGTTAACCAATACGATGCGCATACGCTCGCCGTAGTTCAGCCGCAGCGGCTTGACATCGGAGAACTTCTGACCGTTGAAGCCCCAGGAGAATTTCTCCATATGTCCGGTCAGATGCAGCTCGATCTCGCGACCGGGGTCGCGTCCGTCAGGGTCTTCAAAGGTGCTCTTGAGCATGGAATACGTCAGTACATGACGGCCGTTATCGCGCAGGCCATTACCCGGATCATCCAAGCGCGAACTCACGCTCATGGCCTGGTTGTCCAACAGGGGATTGTTGGTCTCGCTGGCAGGGTGTGATTGCATGCCCCCGTGCTGCATGCCTGCCATGGCACCATCGCCGGCGGCGGGCATCGCATGGCCTGCATGGGCCGAGGTCGCGTTACCGCTGGCAGGTGGGGTCATGCCAGGCATGCCCATGGCCGCACCACAGCCGCCTTCCATGCCCTTGCTGCCGCCAGACATATCCATCGATCCATGATCCATGCCCATGTCTGCCATCGTCAGCAGCGGCCGGGGATCCACAGACGGAACGGGCGCGCGTAATCCTTCGCGCACGGCGAGCGTGCCGCTGACGTAGCCGGTGCGACCGGAGTCTTGGGCAAAGATGGTGAATGCGTCCTGCCCGGAGGGCTCCACGATCACATCGAAGGTTTCTGCTACCGCGATGCGGAACTCGTCGACGGAAACCGGATGGACATACAAGCCATCTGCTGCCACCACGGTCATCTTTAGCCCCGGAATACGCACATCGAAGTACGTCATGGCAGAGCCATTGATGAAACGCAGGCGCACCTTCTCGCCACTGCGGAACAAACCGGTCCAGTTGCCCAGCGAGGTCGTGCCGTTCATCAGGTAGGTGTAGGTGTTGGCGTTGACGTCGGACAGATCCGTGGGCGTCATCCGCATCACGCCCCACATCTTGCGATCTTCCAACGTGGCCGACAGGCCGTTGCGCTTCACATCGCGCGCAAAATCGCCGACCGTGCGCTTGTAGTAATTGTCATGGCCCGGCATCTTCTTCAAACGATCGAACAGGGCCGTCGGGTCCAGGTCTGTCCAATCGCTCAGCATCACGACGTAGTCGCGATCGAAGCTGAAGGGCTCCGGCTCCAATGGGTCGATGATGATCGGGCCATAGAGCCCGGCTTGTTCCTGGAACCCCGAGTGGCTGTGGTACCAGTAGGTGCCGCCCTGATGCAGGGTGAACCGGTAGTGGTAGGTCTCACCACGTCCGATACCGTCAAAGCTCAGGCCCGGCACGCCGTCCATGTTGGCCGGCAAAATGATGCCGTGCCAATGGATGGAGGTGTCCGCGCCATGGAGGGAGTTAGCGGGCAATGCATTGGAGACACGCAGGTTGACCGTGGTGCCTTCCCGCCAACGCAGCAACGGCGCCGGAACGGACCCATTGACGGTGATCGCGGTGCGGGTCTTGCCGGTGAAGTTCATCGGCGTCTCGCCGATGGTTAGGTCAAACTCGGTGCCCGATAGTACGTTGGGTTGTCCCGGGCCCTTGAGCGCCCAACTGGCTTTGGGCCAGAAACCTAATCCTGCGACTGCGCCTCCCAAGGCCAAGCCCTGGACAAATCGCCGCCGCGAAGGTAGCAGCGGCGGTCCACCGTGTGGACCACGAAAATCATCATGCGACATGAAAATGCTCCAAGCGTCGTGTTGCCACCGGCGGGCGGTGGTACAGAGCGGGCGGCTGGCCTATAAATAGGCATGCAAGCCACACCAACGGCGCCATTGCGGCGCTTAGGGACGCTTAGCCGATCGGTGGTCGGATCAGATGAGGCAAGGCAGGTGCCGCATGCCCTAGGGGCAGCGGCATGACATCCAGGCCCAAGGCCAGTTGCACCGAAACATGCAGGCGCGCCGGAAGTGCGCTCGCGCACGCGTGTACGCAGGCGCACCGGCACGCAGAAGACTTGCAGCAGTCGGGACCGGCATGGTCGCCATGCCCAGTGCCAGCCCTTTCAATCGAGGTGGCATCGGGATGATTCTCAGCACTGTGATGGGCGACGCAGTCTTCGTCGCCTTGCACCGCGGCAGCCACTTCGCTGGCCTGCGCTTCCATGGCCGGGTTCATACTGATCGACGCAAATGCCGACCACGCGCCGTTAAGCACGAGCATGACGATCAGGAGCAGTCGCAGTAGAAGTGAGGAGGCTGACACGGGCGACATTGTAAATCACTTTAGACAAGGCGCGTGTGTATCGGTCGTGAACAAAATCTCAAGTAGGCCTGAGATGCCGCCACTTGTCAGTCGCACTAGTCACGGCCACTGCAGCTCCCTCCAGGAGCGCCCAATGGGCGGGTTGAGGCGAAGGGTTGCCCATAGGGCTAGCGCTTGTTCGGTTTACTTCTCGGGTGTGGCCTCGATCAGCTTCACCAACTCCCGCTTCTGCTGCTTGCTTAGCGAGCCCCAGCGCAGGAGCAACTTGGCCAGCAGATCATCGTCGGTGTAAAGGAAGGCGGCGGGGATCCCCAACGCTTGGGCCAACCGCTTAGCAGTCTCCAGCTTGGGCTCGTGCTTGCCACGTTCGTACTGGTTGACTCGGGGGCTGGCCACGTAAGGATCCAGACCGGCCCGGATGCCCAACTCCTTCTGCGACAAACCCGTGTGCAGGCGGGCTTGTTGGAGGCGTCGAGCGAAGGTCGGTGTTGAGTCGACGGACAAAGTCACGCGCACCCCCCATGGAAACCCCATAAGGATGGCGGATGTGGGGTTAAGCCGAGATACGTGCAAAAATGCCCCCCAGAATTTTTTTTTCTTCCGTGAAATCATTTGGTTGCCGGATTTTTGTTGGTACCTGAACTGTCGGCGCGATCGGGCCGCAACTGCGCCAGCAACTGCTCCAAGGTGTCCTGGCGCACACCGGCACGCAACGCTTCGGCCTCGGCTTGTTCACGCCGTTCTCGCTCCTTGGCCAAGTCGGCGTGAGCATTGGCCAGCTTGACCCGTGCGCTCTCCAACGCTTGGGCGTCCTGGGTCCAGCGTGCCAGCAAGGCCTGGTACTCCGCAGCCGTAAGCCGCAGCGCGTCCAGCTCCTTCCGCTGGTCGTCCGCAGCTTGCCGCACCTGCGCCAGTTCCCTCTCTAGGCGGCTGTGGCGTTCCAGCCACTGCCCGTTGTCGCGGTTGAGCTGAACCAGTTCGTGGTTCTTGGCGGTCAGCGCCTCGTTGGCCTGGCGCAGCGCGACCTGCAGTTCCTGCACCTGGTGCTCGTGGCGGCGCTGTTCCTGTTCGCGTTGGTCCTTGACCGAGGTGCGGTAGTGCTCCAACGCCTCGCGAGCATGCTGGTGCTTCTGCTCCAGCGACTGGGCATGCGCCTCGTGCTCCGCCAGCCGCGCGGTCAGTCCCGCGATCCGTTCGCCGAGCTGCGCGACCTCGGTGACCCGTTCGGCCAAGGCCTGCTGGGCTGCGGCGTGGGTCGTCTTTTCTTCGCGTAAGGCAGTTTCAATGCGCTGAAGCTGCGCGCTCAGCGTGGACGCCTCCTGCTGGGTGCGTTCCAGCGCCTCGCTACGCTCCTGCAAGTGCGCTTCGAAGCGCTGCCGGGCCTCGGCGATTACAGCCTCGGCCTCCTCGTGTAGGCGACCGGCAAGCCGACCGACCAGGTCCTGTAGCGCGTCGCTGACCGCGACCTTGGCGCCAAGGCCTTGCCCTTCATCTTCTTCCAGCTCCTTCAGGTAGCGGTGAATGGTTGTCTTGGAGCCGGTGTTGCCCAGCGCCACCCGCACCGCGTCCACCGACGGGTGTTTGCCCTGTGCCCGCAGCGCATCGCGGGCCTTCTGGATGTCGCTCTTGTACAAGCCGCCGCGTGCCATCGCACTCTCCGACTATTTCGTAATGTATTACATACCACGTAATTACATACCAATCAAGTTACACTACTCGCCGAGTACGGGTCGTATCTAAAGGCGGGATAATGTGGAATTATCCCGCGTAACCAGCGTTTCGGCCATTTCAAGTCGTCAAAACAGTACGAAACCGCCCAAGGCTGGCGATCCCTGGGTAGTATGGCCCAGAGCGGAAAGGAGGCCAGCCGGGGTGCAAGCAGGCGCCGCCACCGAACTCGTTGGCCATCAAAGGACTGTGCATGCCGATCGAACGTATCGTCATCGACAATTTCAAGTCGTTTCGCCATCTGGACCTGCCCCTCAACGCCCACATGAACCTGGTGGTGGGCGACAACGAGGTCGGTAAGTCCACCCTGCTGGAGGCCATCCACGTGGTGGTCACCGGGCAACTGCATGGGCGCAATCTCGCCTACGAGCTCACGCCCTACCTGTTCCACCAGCCCGCGGTGCAGGAATATCTGGCGACCCTTGCTGCAGGCACGCCGGCTTCGCCGCCACGGATCTCCATCGAAGCCTATCTGGGCGCAGATGTCGCGCTGGCGTCGTTGCGCGGCACCAACAACTCCCTGCGCTTGGATACCGCCGGCATCCGGCTGCTGGTCGAGCTCAACGACGACTACCGCGAGGAGTTCAACGCCTACCTGCAGCAGCACCAGGGTGCGGTCAGCCTGCCGGTGGAGTACTACACGGTGCGCTGGTATTCCTTCGCCAACAATGGCGTCACCGCTCGCAGCATTCCGTTCGATTCGACCATCATCGACACTCACGGCATCAAGACCTTGTCCGGTGCCGATCGCTATATCGCCGGCATCATCGATCAGGCACTGACGCCTGCGCAGCGCGTCTCGCTGTCGTTGAGCTTCCGCCGCATGCGGCAGAGTTTTTCCGAAGAGGCGGACGTGGCGGCCATCAATGCGTACCTGACCGAGCACACCGGGGACATCAGCCACCGGGCGCTGACGGTGGGTGTGGACACATCGCCGCGCTCAACATGGGAAACCAGCTTGTCACCTTACCTGGATGAGCTCCCGTTCACCCAGGCCGGCAAGGGTGAGCAAAGCGCGGTGAAGATGAAGCTGGCGATGCACGCGGCCGGCGCTGCCCACGTGCTGCTGATCGAGGAGCCGGAGAACCATCTGTCCTATTCCAGCATGACCCAGCTGATCGACAAGATTGCGGCCCTCTCCACCGCCCAGCAGGTGATCATCGCCACCCACAGCAGCTTCGTGTTGAATAAGCTGGGCGTGGACAACGTGATCCTGTTCAGCGCGCAGGGCCAGATGAAGCTGGACCAGCTGCCGAGCGATACCCATGACTATTTCATGAAGCTGCCGGGCCACGACACGCTGCGATTGATCCTGGCCAAGCAGGCGATCCTGGTGGAAGGCCCTTCCGACGAGCTGATCGTGCAGCGCGCCTACAGCGACCACCATGGCGTGGCGCCGATGGCTCGCGGCGTAGACATCATTTCGGTCAAGTCGCTGGCATTCAAGCGCTTCTTGCAGATTGCAGATCGGCTGAAAATCCAGGCCAAGGTGATCACCGACAATGATGGCGATATCGCCGTTGTGCAGGAGCGCTATGCCGAACACATCAACGCGATCTATTACGATTCCGACGAAAGCGCCCCATCGCTGGAAGAGCAGCTGATCAAAGCCAACTCGCTGGCCGAACTCAATACCGTGCTGGGCAAGACGTTTGCCGATGAGGTGGCGCTGCTCAAGTACATGAAGGGCCATAAGACCGATACGGCCCTGGCGATCTTCAACAGCCCGCACTCGATCAGGTTCCCGGACTATGTCCAGCGCGCCATCACCTAACCGGGTCCTGCTTTCGGCGGCCGGCTCGGGCAAGACCACCTTGCTGGTCCGGCAGGCCCTGGAGCGGCCTGGGCGTCGCATCGCGATTGTCACCTACACGCTGGAGAATCTAGAAGAGATCCGGCGCTCGTTTGAGGTCCACGCCGGTGCGGTCCCCGTGCATGTCACTTTGCACAGCTGGTATGGCTTCCTGCTGTGCCAGTGCATCCGCCCGTACCAGGCAGCGCTTTGCCCTGAGCCTCGCATCGAGACCATCCTGTTCGTAGAAGGTGTCACCAATAACAGGGCCCCACGCACCCAGGTGGCGCGCCACTACTTGGCAGGCAACCGGATGTATTCGGACCGGGCGGCCGATTTCGCTGTGCGCTGCGATGAGCTCACCCAAGGTCAGGTCATGGCACGCCTGGCGGCCATGTACGACGAGCTCTACATCGACGAAGTTCAGGACCTCGCCGGCTTTGATCTGGATCTGGTCGAGCGGCTGTTGAAGAGCGGCATTGCCATCACGTTGGTGGGTGATACGCGGCAGGCGACGTATGCCACCAACTATGCTCAAAGGCACAGCCAGTATCGTGGACCCAATCTGGCAGCGCTGTTTCAGATTTGGGAGGCGGACGGCTTATGCCAGCTGGATCACCGCCTCATCAGCCTTCGCTGCGTCCAGGCCCTGTGCGATATGGCGGACACGCTCTATCCGCAGATGCCGCGAACCCAATCAGGCAATGGCGAGGTCACCGGGCACGATGGCATCTACCTCGTCGCTCCAGCGGATGTTGAAGCGTACATGCAGGAGTTTGCGCCCACCGTGCTCCGGCATGACCGGCGGCAAGCGTGCGACGGACTACCGGCCGTGAACTTTGGGCAGTGCAAGGGCCGCACCTACAGCCGGGTCCTCATCTTTCCGAACGGCCCGCTGACACAGTACCTGCGCACGGCAGATGCAGCGCGTATCACCGCCCCACCAAAGTACTACGTGGCCTTCACCCGGGCGCGGCAAAGCGTGGCCTTTGTGTATGCCGGCGCGTGCGCGTTGCCGGGTTATCAGCTCTATGCGCCCGCCAACGCAGACGCATAGAGCCACGGGCGATCACATTTTCTTCAAGGGCGCCGCGGTGGGCTGTGGTGGCACCGGACCCGGGTCGTTGAAGCACAGCATGACCTGATCGATGTCAAATTGATCGGCCAGCACGCGGGCGATCACCGCATGCACCAGGTCCAGGTCGACCGAGGGCGCAGCGACGGTGATGGTGGCCGCGATCGCACGACCGCGCTCTTTGGCGGGGACTAGGCGCAGGTCATCCACCGCTTTCACGCCGGGGTCGGTAAACATCGCCGTACGCACTTGTTCCAGCTCGGCTTCATTCATGTTGGCGGTGACTCCAGGGAATGTGATTGTCAGGCGGGATAGGTCTGAATCTTGCAATCAAAAAACACCGGCCTTGCCAGCAAGGTTGGTAGGCGGGGGACAGGCTCCGGCCGATGACGACTGTCGCCAGCGACCGCTGCAACCCTGAGCGCGCATCTTTGAGGCTCCGGTGGGCTTCGGGCGCATTGAAACCAGAAGTCGCCACCACGGACCTACCTCGGGGTATTGCTTCCGGCCGGTAGAAGACCTCCACAAACGTGATCTCGATGCGCCACCTCTCACAGAGCGAGACTGACGACGGGTGGTCCCATCCGCCCTTGCGTCATATTTGTCGCGCTCGCAGTTGTCAAGAATTAGCCTCCATGATTTGGATTGGTTGATCGGATCCTATTTCCTGCGAGGCTTGGACCGAAGCCCCGGTGGTCTGCGTTGCTTAATAGGTTGCTTCAATCTCCACCGGCTCCATTCACTAGTAGATCCTTCAGCTATGAAGGTGACCAGAACCCACTTCAGTAAGGGAGAGAACCCCACCTCAGCATCACGAAGCAGGTTGGCCCAATACCTTCCGACTAGGAAGGAGAATAGACTCATGGCAGTGACAGACGATGCGAACCACGGCCAACTGATGTCACTGACGTTCGCTTGGATGCCTTTCTTGTACATGTAAACTGCAAACACCAGAGCAGCGCACTGCATCGAGATCACAACCGCGGTCGGCGTCGCCCGGGCTCTGTGGAGGGCGGCGGCGAAGAGAGTCTCCGCAAACGAGAAGCCGATCAGCAATAGAGCTGCACTCAGCATCGCTGGACCGAACTCCGCAATTCCGGCGAGTGACAGCACGATTGGAAGGAATGCAAAGGGGAGTGGCTCCAAGCAGAGGGTTGGATAGAATTTCACGAACAGTGGCCATCTCTTTACCGCGACCAGAATGATGTCTTGCATCATCGCAACTACCAATGCAGCAGCCGCACTCGTTAGCGCAATCGACACCGGTATCCAAAACATCATCTCTTCTGATGCCGGCGCGAAGGGCACCATGGCCGCTGCGCCCCAAATCGCTGCGGCCAAGAACGCGCCAATTGGGAGTGCGGCTGGCTTCCACATGGTCATACTCTGATCAGAATACGTGGCCAAATAGTCAGGCGCTCAAGGTCTGCACTGACGGCTCTGCAGCCATGTCTACGCCTCACCGTCATAGGGCCTCCCTTCCCCGGGGGGGGGGCATAGGCCTTGATGGCGGTATCAGTCGATACCCAACCCGCGGCAGCGTCTGGATCATCTTTTCCTCAAACGGACCATCAATGCTTCGCCGCAGGCTGGACATCTGTGATCGCAGAAGATCCCCGTCGGGCAGGTCGTCACCCCAGAGAGTGTGCTCAAGCTGCCGCCTGGTCACAGCGGCAGGACTTGCCCGCATCAGCGCTTCAAGGAGCTTCCTGCAAGCTGGGTACAGATGCAGTCGTTTTCCAGCCCGTGTGGCCTCCAACGTTCTCAGGTCCAACGTGAGCTCTCCGATCAGCAGCCGCCTCCTTGTTACGCGTCCCTCCGTACGGGAAACCAACGCCTCTAGGCGAACTTCGAGCTCCGGGAGCTCAAAAGGCTTGGTCACATAGTCATCTGCACCGGAGCGGAAAGCGATGATTTTGTCCGAGAGCGCAACCTTTGCAGCCAACATCACAACAGGAACTGAAACACCGTGATTCAACCGCAGCCTTCTCAGAACCTCCGGGCCTTCCATGCGAGGAAGCATCCAATCAAGAATGACTGCGTCGTAACCATTGGACGCCGCAAAGTGAAGGCCGGCGATGCCGTCCCCGATGGTATCAAGCTGATGCCCTCGGGCCTCGAAGTAGGCCAGAATCTTCAAAGCGACTTCTCGATCGCGCTCAATCACTAGAATTCGCATGTCACGACTGACGGAAGCCAAGGAGCCTCAGCGCATTGAATACAACCAACAAGGTTGAACCTTCATGCACTGCCACAGCCGGTCCAATGCCAAGACCTAGGATGGTCGCAGGAACCAACAACGCTACGACGCCCAGGCTCACATACACGTTCTGACGGATCACCCGTTTCGTGCGTCGACTAAGCGCTACAGAGAATGCAACCTGTCTCAAATCCTCAGACATAAGCGCGACGTCGGCAGTCTCCAGCGCTACGTCCGAAGAGGCGGCACCCATTGCAATTCCGACGCTGGCATTAGCCATTGCGGGTGCGTCATTCACACCGTCGCCGACCATTGCCACTCGCTCCGTCTCCTTCAACTGACGTATTGCCTTCACCTTGTCGTCAGGCATGAGATTTCCCCATGCCTCGTTTAGACCCACGTCCGTTGCCACGGCTTGAGCTACAGTCTGGTGGTCGCCAGAGATCATGATCATTCGTTGGATGCCCAAGCGCCTTAGCTTGTCCAGGGCTTCACGCGCCTCTGGCCGGGGCGTATCCATAAGGCCGATGACACCTAGGTCGCGATCACCTAGGCGAACGGCCATCGTGGTTCTGCCGGCGTTACGGAGCTCCTCAATGGCAGACTCCGCACCCGCGGATAGAGCGCCAATGCCGTC
Organism: Stenotrophomonas sp. UBA7606; assembly: GCF_002477705.1. Lineage (NCBI taxonomy): Bacteria > Pseudomonadati > Pseudomonadota > Gammaproteobacteria > Lysobacterales > Lysobacteraceae > Stenotrophomonas > Stenotrophomonas sp. UBA7606. The sequence continues at coordinate 80,386 of NZ_DLJW01000133.1, forward strand.
GTTACCGAACATTTCTGCCTTTCCTATCCACACGTCAATGCCGTTCACCTTCGCCTGAACGCCTCTTCCAGCGAAGTTAGCGAGGTCTGTCGCTACCATGACCGGTCCATCGCCCAGGCGAGTATTACCATCTCGAACGATAGCTGCGGCCAAAGGGTGGTCACTTAAAGCCTCGACGGCGACGGCAACGTGAAGCAGTTCCTGCTCTGTCGTTCCCTGCATCACTTTGATGTCGGTAATTCGCGGCTTGCCTTCAGTGAGCGTTCCAGTCTTGTCGAACGCGATGGCGCGGATCATTCCTAGCTCTTCGAGTGGCGCCCCACCTTTGATGAGCACACCACCACGTGCCGCTCTTGCGATGCCCGCCAGAACAGCACTTGGCGTGGCTATGGCCAGTGCACAGGGGCTCGCTGCCACCAAAACTGCCATAGCACGATAGAAGCTGTCACGGAATGGCTCATCAACCACAACCCAGGAGAAAAGGAGGAGCACAGCCAGAATCAACACCGCGGGAACGAATACTCTCTCGAACTTGTCCGTGAAGCGCTGCGTGGGCGACTTCCTAGTCTCAGCCTCACTTACCATCTTGACGACGCGGGCCAGTGCCGATTCGCCTGATCGACGCGTGACTTCAACCTCCAGGGCGCCGGAGCCATTGATAGTGCCGGCGAAAACACGTGACTCCATTACCACCGAATCAGGTCGATCCCGTGCTAGAGCAGCGTCATTGACTGCCAGCTTATCAACCGGGATGCTTTCCCCGGTGACAGGGGCTTGGTCAACGCTGCTAGCCCCTTTGATAACGAATCCGTCCGCCGGCATCCGGTCATTGGGACGTACGACCACCACATCTCCAGGTATCAACGATTCAACCTGGACTTCCACGACCTGCCCATTCCTCAGCACCCTGGCAGTTTCTGGGGCAAGCTTGGCGAGAGCTTCTATCGCACGTTTAGCCCGGCCCATCGCGTAGTGTTCAAGGGCGTGACCGAGACTGAAGAGGAACAGAAGCAAGGCGCCTTCGGCCCATGCGCCGAGCGCGGCTGCGCCTGCCGCTGCAACCAGCATCAGCGTATCGATCTCAAAGCGCTTCAGCTTGATGTTCCCGATCGCCTCGCCAAGCGTGAACCAGCCGCCAAAGACGTAGGCTGCTACGTAAAACGCTGTGGGGATCCAGGGCGTTTGGGTCAACCCAAGCTTTTCAATCGCAAATCCCACGATCAGGAGCAGGCCGCAAGCAAGTGAGAAGATCAGCTCACTATTGCCACCTAGCGTGCCCCCGTGGGAATGACCGGGGTCCTGTCGGTCCTTGTGATCGTGTCCTTCGTGCTGATCCTTCAAATCTCCCCTCGGACTCGGTGGCTCTTGCGCTACACCCAGCGCCTCAAGCTTCGCTCTCAGCTCCGCCTCGCCTGTCTTGGCTCTCTCGTACTCGATGCTTATGCCACCAGCTGGGCTGGTGGTGGCTTCAATGACGCCTGGTACGGCCTGCACTTGCGCCGCAATTGTCCTTGCCTTTCGTGCGTGAACGGCCGAACCAAGCTCCAAGAAAAGGTGGCCATACCGATCACCCAACTCAATGCCCACGGATGCCGCCACCTCTCGCACTCGCTGAAGCGAGACGATCTCGGGGTCGTAATGAATGCAGAGCGTTCCGAGAGCTTCGTCGCTACCCTCGCGAATGTGCACGCGCGATACTCCCTCCATGTCCTGAAGACCAGCGACCAGCCTCTGGACGCAGCTGTCGTCCCGAGAGACACCTGGGAGTATTACTGGCAGTTCGAGTTCTGTGGTCAGGTTCATTTGTTCCCTCCAACGTCATAAAAATGGAACGGGAAGTCCGGCAGGCAGATGCTCTGCCGGGCCCAAACACTCCATCATTCAGTGGACAGTTTCCGGTTGCCCTTTCGGGCCTGCCTTGGCCAAGCGCCCCGCAAATGTCGGCAGCACAAGAAGTGTCAGTACTGTTGCGGTCAACAGGCCGCCAATGACCACCGTGGCGAGAGGCTTCTGCACCTCAGCACCAGATCCACTCGCAATAGCCATTGGAATGAAGCCAACGATCGCCACCAGCGCGGTGGTCACCACCGCGCGAATTCGGCTGCCGGCACCGTTCATTGCAGCGATCAATGGACTGTCACCTGCATCAAGCCTCTCTCTGATGGCTTGCATGAGCACCAATCCATTCAGGGTCGCAACACCCGATACCGCGATGAATCCGACGGCGGCAGATACCGAGAACGGCATACCACGCACCAGCAACGCGAGAATTCCGCCAACCAGGGCCAGTGGGACGCAGGTGAACACCAGGCCCGCCTCCTTTGCGCTGCCCAATGCCATGAACAGCAGGCTGCCGATCAATAGGAAGACAATCGGAACAACTGTCATGAGTCGCTTTTCAGCCCGCTGCAAGTTCTCGAACTGACCTCCCCACGTCATGTGGGCGCCCGGCGGAAGCTGTACGTCCTTCACCGCCGCCTGGGCCTCTCCAACAAACCCGCCCAAGTCACGACCGCGAACATTTGCCTGCACCACCACACGACGGCTTCCATTGTTTCGACTGATCTGGTTCGGCCCCTCGCTGATCTCAATGCGTGCGACAGAGGAGAGCGGCACGATGCCCCCAGTTGGAGTTGCAATCGGCAGTGACGCGAGCTGATCGGGGTCATTGCGTGCATCGTCGCCGAGGCGCACAACAACATCGAACCGGCGGTCGCCCTCGAAGATCTTGCCTGCCGCAGCGCCGCCAATACCGGTTGAAAGCGCGTCGCTCACGTCCGCTGCCGTGAGGCCATACTGCGCAGCTGCAAGATGATCGATTGCCACATTGAGCGTGGGCAGGCCGGAAATCTGTTCAACACGGACATCCGCTGAGCCCTGGACATTCCTCAGCTTCAGCGCGACCTGATCGGCAACAGCTTGCAGTTGCTCGAAGTTGTCGCCGTAGATCATGACGGCCAGGTCCGTACGCACGCCTGAGATCAGCTCATTGAAGCGCAGCTCGATGGGCTGGCTGAATTCAAAGCTGTTGCCTATCTGCGAGGCGGCGATCTTCTCAAACCTTGCAATCAGATCCTCCTTGCTCAGGGAAGAGTCTGGCCACTCCTTTCTCGGTTGAAGTACGATCACACTGTCGGAGATGTTGGTCGGCATGGGGTCGATAGCTGCTTCTGCAGTACCGGTCCGCGAGAAGACCGTCACAACCTCTGGTTCAGCAGCAATGGCCTTCTCCAGCGCCAATTGCATAGCCAACGATTGCTCAAGCGACGTAGATGGCACACGCAACGCTTGCATAGCGAGATTTCCCTCATCAAGCGTTGGCATGAACTCTCGACCCAGCATCGTAAAGCCGACCACGCCCATTGCGAGCATCACGAGGGCGCCAGCGAACACTGCCTTGGGCCTACGAATCGCCGCTTGGATCACCGGTTCGATGCGGCCGCGCAGGACGCGGATGATGGCTGTCTCATGTTCTTCGTCCTGGTCGCCCTCGTGTCCTTCCTTCTTCGCGTGGAGCTTGGGCTCCCTGACCAGCAGGGCAGCCATCGCCGGTACGAAGGTAAAGGAGAAGATGAATGCGCCAACGAGGGCGAGCATGAAGGTGGCGGCCATCGGGTGGAACGTCTTGCCTTCCACACCTTCCAAGGTAAGGATCGGTGCGAACACCAACAGGATGATCACCTGACCGAAGGCTGCAGGACGCGCCATCTTCCTCGCCGAGTCGGCGGCTACACGCAGTCGCTCCATGGCATTGAGGGGTCGGCCAAGTTCGGCACGCCGCTTGCCAAGCATCAGCAGGGTGGACTCGATCACAATTACCGCGCCATCTACAAGGATTCCGAAGTCCAGCGCACCCAGGCTCATCAGGTTGCCGCTGATACCGAACTTGTTCATGCCGATAACAGCGAACAGGAACGACAGCGGAATGACCAATGCGGTGATGGCTGCCGCACGCAGGTTGCCCAGGAGCAGGAACAGCACAACTACGACCAGCAGGGCACCTTCGGTCAGGTTCTTGGCGACAGTCTTGACAGTGGAGTTAACCAGCACACTACGGTCCAGCACTGGCTCTGCGAAGATATCGGCGGGCAGAGATTCATTGACCTGTGCCAGGCGCTCAGCTGCAGCTTGAGCGACGGTGCGGCTGTTGCCGCCGGCGATCATGAGCGCCGTGCCCAGTACCGCCTCATGACCATTTCGGCTAGCTGCACCAAGCCGTGGGGCGCGCCCCATACCGACCTCGGCAACATCGGCCACCCGGATGACCACACCGTCCTTGGTGGCAACGGGCGACTGAGCCAAGTCGTCGGTCGTAAGGGCAAGGCCGTCGGCCCGAACGACCAGGCCTTCGCCCGCACGCTGGACGAATCCGGCGCCAGCCTGGACGTTGGAGCGTTCCAGTGCTTGGACCAGATCGGCCAGACCCAAGTTGTATGCCGCCAGTCGAGCGCTGTCGGGGTAGATGCCGTATTCCTTGACGTACCCACCCACCGTATCAACACCGGCCAGGCCGGGGCTGGAGCGCATCTGTGGTGCGATGATCCAGTCCTGGACAGTACGCAGGTACGTTGCGCGCTCCTGGGCGGTTCCAAGACGATCGCCCTCTGGTGTCAGGTAGACCTCACCCTCTTGCCAGCCAGCCTGGCCGGGCTTGGCCAGCTTCTTGGGGTCGAATGGCTTGAAGTCCACCGTCCACATGAGAACCTCGCCCAGCCCGGTTGTAACCGGGGAGAGCATGGGGGACACGCCCTCGGGCAGATCTCCGGCAGCCTCCCGCATCCGCTCTGCCACCTGCTGGCGGGCGAAATAGATGTCGGTCTGATCAGTGAAGATCGCGGTGACCTGAGAGAAGCCATTGCGTGATAGGGAGCGAGTGGTGTTCAGACCTGGGATGCCGGCCAAGGCCGTCTCCAGAGGATAGGTGACCTGGCGTTCAATCTGCTCCGGAGTAAGGGCAGGTGCGATGGTATTGATCTGAACCTGGCGGTTGGTGATATCTGGTACAGCATCGACTGGCAGCTTGCTCAGTTGGAACAAGCCAAAGCAGGCAATCGAAGCAGCCAGAAACACCACGAGCCAACGGAACTTGACCGCTGCTTCAATGATGATCTTGAACATGGTGTATGAGTTCCCTTAGTGGCCGTGCTCGGCTTCGCCCTTGGCCAGTTCGGCCTTGAGCAGGAAGGCATTGGCGCCTACGAGGCGCTCACTACCTGTCAGACCGTTAAGGATTTCGATTCGATTACCTGCACGACGGCCAGCGAGTACCGGCGTTGCCTTAAAGCCTCCCTCGACAGCAACGAACACAACACTTCTGCCATCAACGCTTTGGACCGCATCCGCCGGGACGCTCATGCCTTCAGCTGCGCCATCGGCGATGATGACGGCCGAAACGGGGGAGCCGGCCGGTGGCAACTTCTCCGAAATTGGTTTGGCGCGAATGGTCGCGGTGCCTCCCTGCTGCATCACATTCGCAGCGGCGGCAATCACCTCAGCTTCGAAGCTTCCGCCCGGGCCAGTCACTTCCAGCTTCATTCCGGGCACCGCGAGAGTGGCCAGTGCTGGCGGTGCAGTGAATACGAGTTCATTCATGTCCGGATTGGAAACCTCCGCAACAAGCGTTCCAGCTGAGACGACACCACCGGGCGTCACTTGGACGTTGCCAACCACGCCAGCGACAGGACTGGAGATTGTCACCCGGCCGGAACTGTCCGGAGATCCACTGGCCGCTACCTGTGCACGTGCAGCACTAGCGGCGGCATCAGCGGCCAAAGAGCGCGCGCGCGAGGCCTCCAGCTCCTGGCGAGCCACTACGCCCTGCTCGACAAGAGACTTGTCGCGGCCGTAGGCCAGGCGGATGGCTTCGGCCTCCGCCGCAGCGGCAGTGGCGGCGGCTTTGAAGGTCGCAGCTTCTCCACTGACAATGATCACCAGGGGCTGGTTGCTCTTGACGGCTGTACCCGGCGCAACAAGCACGCGCTCAACGCGGCCGGTGACCGTTGAGGCGATGGCAGCACGCCCCCCGATGGCCGGCTCGACGCGACCTGCAAGGCGGGTCGATGCGCCACCGCCGCGGCCGACAGCCACCACGCCGATGCCAGATGCCTTGATCTGGTCAGGCGTCAGCTTGACTACACCTTCCTCGGACTCCTCTTCGCCATGTTCGCCATCACCATCACCTTCACTGTGCGCCTCGGCGGAGCCCGGCTTTGCGTCAGCTGCGTGATCGTCGTGACCATCATCCTTTCCAGCCGGCTTTTCTGCCTCCGTACCGGTGGATTTGGCATCCTCCTGCGCCCCGCCACTGCATGAGGTCAGCGCGCCGGTCATCATCAAGGTAGCCAGCAGCGTCGCTCCGATGAGCGTCTTGTTTCCGTACTTGTTCATTTTGCCTCCACAAACGGTGCGCGCCCTTCAAGGCGGGCGAGGTCGATTTCTGCTGCCACCCGGCTAAGACGGGCATCCACAGCACTGCCACGCGCAGCGATCAGGGTTGATCGCGTGCTGCGCAGCTCCAATTGCGATATACGACCTGCCTCGAATCCGATGCGGGCCAGCCGATAGGCTTCATCTGCGGCCTGTACGCTTTCATCCGCTGCTCGTACGCGGCTGTTGGATGCCTTGAGACTCGCTACCGCTCCCAAACGGGCCGCCTCACTGTCACGCCTCTGAGCCTCCAGAACCGCTTCGGCAGCACGTTGTTCCGCATAGGCCGCCTGGATCGCACCGCGGTTACGATCGAATAGGGGGATCGAAAGGCTGATGCCCACGTTGTAAGCTTGGTCGCCCGCTTGGCGGAAGCGCGTCTGAGCCACGGATGCACTCAGTTGTGGCAACGCACGCTTGCGCTCGACATCGATAAGGCGGCCGGAGGCTTCCGCTTCAGCTTGGGCAATGCGAACGGCAAGCGGGGCGACCTCAATAGCGACTGGGTGAGAGGGCACGCGGTCAAGCAGGCTTTCACCGATGTCGGTCAGGGGGCTGTCCACCAAGGACACGCCGGCCAGGCGAGCAAGCGCCGCATCCCGGTAGGCCTCGGCCTCATCCAGGCTTGCCTTTGCATTGGCGACCTCGCTCCGTGCCTGCACACCGCGCAGGTTGGGCTCACGTCCCTCGCTGACCATCGCAGCTACCGCCTTGGCGTCCTGTTCAATCAAGGCCAATGCCTCGCTGGCCAACTCATATCGGCGCAGCGCAGCCTCTGCTTCGGCGTATGTCGCCGCCAGGCGACCCGCTGCGTCACTGCGCATCAGATCACCCCGCAAGCCTGCAGCCCCAGCCTCCGCACGCGCGGCGCGCACTCGGGCCCCTCGTTGACCCCAAATCTCCAGCGGCTGGGAGAGGGTGACAATGCTGTCAGCGTTTGAGAAACCTTTGTAGGGACCAGTGCCGTAGGCGTTCTCCGCTTCGATGGAGACCGTCGGATTGGGCAGTGCCCGAGCCTGTTGTACCCGCGCCTCGGCTGCCTCAGCCAGCGCGACGCCTTGGACCGTCGCAGGCATCTGGTTCAAGCGAGAAAGCAACGATTCGTAAGATGGTGCAGTTTGAGCAGCTACATGTCCGATTGGCACCAACGCCAACAGAATAGCGACAGTCAACCCGGTCGCTGAAAGCGACCGGCCTGGCAAAATCGACATAAAAACTCCCGTAAATTATCTGAGCGAACGACCCGCAAGTGCGAGGCAGAGCCAGATCAGATACGGGGGGGGCGCATGGGACCGTCGAGTCGTAGCGCGTAGACGTCCACGTGCTCGGTACTGTGCAGCGAGATCCGGCCATCGGCGAACAGATCGTCGTGACCGGCAGCTGGGAGGCTTGCCGTTGAATGGTGGCAATGCCCATGGCCACAGGCATCGGCACTGGACGAATCCTTGCTCTTGCTCGACTCGGAGTCTGAATCACTTTGCAAGGCGTGCACATCGCCCACGCTGACCGTCGCTTCTTGCGCGCACGCCAATGCCTCGGCCACAGGCACGACCACGAACGCCGCCAAAAGCAGCAGCATCAGGTATATACGAATAGCAGGCAGAGAGCGACGCATTGGGAAAGGTTAGCAACCTCTTTTGGACGGATACAATTACATAAAAACACTACGGTGGCTGTGCTTGAACGCACCCTAGCCCCGTTCAGGTCGGGACCCAGGGAATCAACCCACAAGGATAACGGCCCATGTGAGGGCGACATTGCAAAGAGCCACGAACACAGCGGCCGAACCCATATCTTTAGCGCGACCCGCCAGCTCATGGATCTCTGGGCCATACCGTTCGATAACCGCTTCGATGGCGGAGTTCAGCAGCTCCAAGGCCAGAACAGCCAGCACGCTCCCCATTAGAAGTGCTCGCTCAACCGCTGAGTGGCCCAGCAGAATCGCTGCCGGTAGTGCCACCACGGCCGCGACAACCTCGAGTCGAAACGAGGATTCATGCAGCCAAGCTGATCGTAGTCCTTGGAGGGACCAGCGGAGCGCCTTGAAAACGCGGGCAATGCTCCGCGGACGATGACCGTACATATCTGCCACTGTGTTGCTTCCTTAATTTAGGACCCCAAGAGCCGCTGCTGGGCGCTTCCAGCAGCGTGCTCGTTGTCGCCCGTTATGAAGTGGACCCGGCGTTGATGGAACAACCGGAGAAAAGATTCAGGCTTTCGTCCAACGACTTCGTCCGGACGTTCATGAGGCCGAGTACAGAATGGAAGAGGTTGTCGTGGCTGGCCGGGCGGTTTGATCGGTCCCGGACACATTGAAGGTCCAGGTTGTTGCTGCTCTTCATGCCCTCGGACATCCACATGACCATGGGCACTTTGATCTGAGTGTCGGGAGCAATGGCATAGGGGAGACCGTGGAGATAGACGTTCGCCTCTCCCAGTGACTCACCGTGGTCGGAAACGTAGATCAATCCAGTGTCATGGCTCTGATCCTGCTCAAGCATCCGGATGGTCTTTCCAAGGAAGTCATCTGTCGCAAGGACTGCGTTGTCATACGCATTGACGATCTGCTGGCGCGTGCACTTGCCCAGATCTGCATTGCGGCAGTCAGGCGTGAACTTCCTCAGATCCTCGGGATATCGCTTGTAGTAGCTCGGCCCGTGGTTCCCCAGCTGATGCAGAACGACCACAACATCACCCGGATTGTCATCGATAGCGTCATGCAATCCCCGCAACATGATCTCATCGCGACACGCTTGGTCATCGCACAACCCATCCTTGGTAGGCACGCGGAAGGACTCAAACGCCAGGTCCGCGCAAACCCCCTTGCAACCTGTCTGGTTGTCCCGCCATAACGTCTTGATGCCAGCTCGCTCAAGCACATGGAGCAGCGACTCTGAGCCCCTGATCTTGTCTCGATCGTAGTCTCGCCTTCCATACACCGAGAACATACAAGGCACGGAAACTTCAGTATTTGACCCGCAGGCAGTCACGTCCGAGAAGTTGACGACGTCCAACGCTGCCAACTGTGGCGTTGTCTGTCTGCCGTATCCATTCAAACCCCAGTTCTGCGCACGAACCGTCTCACCTACAACGATGACCAAGAAGTGGGGCTTCGCGCCTGGCGGATGAGGCGTCATCATGGCATCGGGGCCAACCACTTGGATCGGACCGCGCTCCGCACGGGTGTCTTCTCGCACAACCTTCGCAATGGAAGCGATGTAGTTTCCAGGGTTTGCAAGGTATCTGACTTGCTTGTGATTGCGTATGAGTGATGAGAGGTCGTCGAATGACGCAATTGCCGCGCCAACGATTACAACAACCGCCATGCCAAGTAGAAGCACTCTTGCAAGTATCGCCCGCGTCACATTGGAAGAACGTTGGAGCCTTACCATGCATACCGCGATAGCTGGCACGACGCCTTTAATTAGTACCGCAAGAAAGAAGCCCCAGGTCAGCAACTCTCCGGCTTCAGCGCCGTCGGTCTTCAGCACATTTCGTACCATGCTGGCGTCGAAGTAGACGCTGTAATTGTCTGAATAGTAGGCAGCAGTAGCGGACACGACGAGAAGCAATGCAAGAACCGGCTTCACCGTCCATCGAACGCATAGCAATCCGAGAATGAGCACATTCAAGGCAGTGAGGATCGCTCCCGTAGAGATAACAAGTAGCGCACGAGCTGCTCCGTCCGCACCACTCTTCGCAATTACTTCTGCGAAGAACGCGCTGTTGAGAAAGAACGTGAAGTACATCGCCACGATGATAATCAACGTGTTGACGCCCAGCTGCGGGCCGCAGATGGGCTTGCCAAGACGGCCCAGTGGATCTGAGCCTAGGCCCCCGCGCGAACTGCCTCGGTTGAATTCTGTTTTCACGTAATGCATTGGTGATTCCTTTTTATTGACCACCGCGCGCGCCCCTAGCGCACACGGCCGCCATTGCGCGTTCCTAGATGGAAAGCCATCCACACATATGCAACGCCTGACACCAGCGAAGGGGCCAGGACCGCGGTCCGCAGGTTTTGGGTCAGTGACAGCAGTGCAGCCGAGATCCACATGAAGAGACGCTTGTCTGGGTGCAGCTCCGCTCCCCGACGCGGGAACAGCGAGCTTCCGGTTGCCACCATTTGGGTGGCAACCAAGGCAAATCTCGGTTCGTCGACAGGCCCAAAATCGCGCACACCAAGAGATGCGCCGATGGCAAGCACGGAGGTTGCCATCAGTAGTGCCGCTCGATCGCGTGCAGTTCGGAGATTGGTAGATGTTGAGAAGGGCATTCAGGTCGCCTTCTTCAAGGCGGCGCAGTACTGGCCGGCGACTGCACGTGCAGCCACGCGTCGGCCGAGCGCACGGAGCGCCCAGCAACAAGATGTGTTCATGGAAAGACCTACACAAAGGTGATCGCAGAAGGACTGACAGGCGCGTTGCGCCTTTTATGCGATCAAAGCCTGGGAGGTCTAATCAGCGTGTCCGGGATGTGGGACGTCATGGGCTGTTCGTAGAACGTGTGCCCGCCTTCATTTCTTGCGGCTTCGGCACTGGTGAAACCGTTGGACGCCACAAAAGTGCTGCTGTGGTGGCAGTGACCGTGACCACAAGCGGCATGCGCCTTATCGGGGTGGCCATCGCCTGGCCCTGCCACTTCCTGGTGTGACTGCTCCTCAGAGAAGCAGACCGAAGCATCAACGACAGGCACGATGATCATCACTGCGAGCAGCAGTGCCAGAGCGTAGCGCTTGGCATGGATGACAATGGAAGGCACGTGTGGCTAGGACTGATACATTTGAGGCCGGAAAGATACCTTGGGTACCGCTCATCAGCAAGCTGACGCTTATTCATCAATCTCGCGGGCTCGAGTGGCCTCTGCGAGTCAGGTGGCCAGGCAAAAGCTGGCGCGGGAAATTGACGGAATCCGGCATCCGAAGAACAGAAAGTTAACGTTTTGCCTGAGCTTCCGCACGGTCACGCAGATTGAGCTGCGACGGATTAGGTCGGGGGCCAGCTGCGCCACGTGACAGTGCCGGGTTCAAGCGCAGCCGCCAGAGTCCGAGCTCAGTCGGCCAAGCCTGGTCATGCAGCCGTCTTGCGCGCGTCGGCACCTGCCCGGCGGGCATCACCTAAAATCTCGAAGGCTTCCTTGATCACATACAGGCCGATCAGGGCGCCGATCACGAAATCCGGGTACGGGCTGGCCAGCCACCACACCAACAGACCGGCCAGGATCACCCCAACATTGGCGACCACATCGGCCCGCGTGAACAGCCACGTCGCTCGCAGATGCACTTCGCCGGACTTTAGCGGTGCCAGCATGCGCAGCACCGCCATATTGACCGCCAGCGACAGCAGGGCGGTGCCAATCATCCAGCCGCTGACCGGCTCGGCGCCGTACATCACCCGGCGGCCCACCTCAACCAACACGCCCACACCCAGCACAAGCAGCACGCTGCCGCTGACCCAAGCGGCATTGGCCTTGAAGCGCGCCGTGCGCCCGATAGCGACCAGGCCAATGGCATAGGCGGTGGCATCGGACAGCATGTCCAGAGCGTCGGCCAGCAGGCCAGTGGAATGGGCAATCCAGCCGGCGATGCCGCCGATCACGGCCATCGCCGCGTTCAACGCTAGGGCGATCCAGAGGACGCGCCGCTCCTGCGCATTCTTGGCCTCGTGGTGGCAGCCGCAATCACTCATCGGAACATCTCCAGTCGCAGGGAAGCCGGGCCCGGGCGGGTCGCTGGCATGACACAGCAGGTGAGTGTAAAGTCCGTAGCTACTACGGAGTCAAGCGTACTACGAATGAAAATCAGTGAGGCTGCCGACGCCAGTGGATGCCACCTGGAGACGATCCGCTATTACGAGCGGATCGGCCTGTTGCCGCGCCCGGGGCGCTCGGGCAATGGCTACCGGGTCTATGGCCCGGCCGACATCGAGCGGCTGCGCTTCATTGCGCGCGGCCGGGACCTAGGCTTCAGCCTGGAGGAGGTCCGCAGCCTGCTGCAGCTGGCCGGCGATGAGGAGCTTTCGTGCGGGGACGTGGACCGGCTGGCACGCAGCCATCTGACCGACGTGCGGGCGCGCATGGCCGACCTGGAGCGCATGGCCACCGAGTTGGAACGGGTGATTGCCAGTTGCCACGGTGGGCAGCGGGCTGAATGCACCATCCTGTCGACCCTGCGGCAGCCGGTCGCTGTGGAGGCCACGCGCCAGTGACCGAACTGGACCGCTACCTCGATGCAGCCACGCGCCAGAACACGGTGCGCAGCTATGCGTCGGCGCTGCGGCACTTCGAGGTTGAATGGCAAGGCCACCTCCCAGCGACACCGGACAGCGTGGCGCGGTACCTGGCCGCGTATGCGCAGACCCTAGCCGCCAGCACGCTTCGCCACCGGCTGGCCGCCATTGCCTCTTGGCACCGCGACCACGGCTTTGTCGACCCGACCCGGTCGCCGCTGGTGCGCAAGGTGCTCAAAGGCATCCAGACCCTGCACCCGGGCCAGGTCAAGCAAGCCGCGCCGCTGCAGATTCGGCGGCTGGTCGAGCTCGATGACTGGTTGGCTGCCGCGATCGCGGCGGCGCATGCCCGGGGCGACGGAGCGGCGGCGCTGCGCCATCAACGCGACCGAGCGTTGGTGCTGCTCGGATTCTGGCGGGGCTTCCGTGGCGATGAACTGCTGCGTCTGGACGTGGCCCATCTCACGCTGGTGCCGGGACAGGGGATGACCTGTTTCCTGCCGCGCAGCAAGGGCGACCGCCAGGCCGCCGGCGTCACCTACAAGGTGCCGGCGTTGTCGCGGTTGTGCCCGGTGGAGGCGACCCAGGTGTGGCTGCAGGCGGCCGACCTGCACGAAGGGCCGGTGTTTCGGGCGGTTAACCAATGGGGCCAGGTGAGCGCCGAGGGCCTGCATCCCAACAGCTTGGTGCGCCTGCTACGCGAGTTGCTGACCAGTGCCGGCTTTGCCGATGCGGGGCTCCACAGCAGCCATTCGTTGCGCCGCGGCTTTGCCAGCTGGGCCAACGACCAAGGCTGGGACATGAAGGCGCTGATGGAGTACGTGGGCTGGCGCGATGTGCAGTCGGCCATGCGCTATCTCGACGGGCGTGACCCCTTTGCCCGTGACCGCATTGAAGCAAGCCTGCCCAGTCCAACCGCGCCGGTACCGGCGATGGCACTGCCGGCGCCCGAGGGCAAACCGGCCTTGCAGCTGCGCCTGCGCATGGTGCTGACCCCGTTTGCCCGCACGGGCCGCGGCGCGGCCAAGGCCCGAGGCCGGATCGAAGAGATCTGCTTGGCCCCGTTCCAGGCTGTGCGCCTGAACACTGCCAGCAGCGAGTACCAGTTGACTGTTCCCACCGATCCCGACCGGGATCTGGATGAAATCCTGGCCACGTTGCTCGATGACATGCACCGCATGGCCGATACGCACCAGTGTTTCCTGGAAGCGTCTCTCAATACAGACGACGGCCGGCACTGGGATTGATCCCCTCATAACCTCCGGATCCAATGGCTACCCTTCACGAGACCGCCTACCCGCGACTGAAGCCTGATCCCACCGCCAAGGAACTGGAGGAGATCTATACCCCCACCGCCGCTGAGATTGCATTCGCCAAGCAGCTGACCACCCAGCCGGGACCGCAGCTGGCGGTACTGATTCATCTCAAGCTCTTCCAGCGCCTGGGTTACTTCACGGTGTTAGCCGAAGTGCCCGAGCGGATCCGGAAGCACATCGCCAAGGCCGCCCGACTCGGGCGCGTATTGGACACCGACCAGCTCGAACGTTACGACGCTTCCGGTAGCCAGCGCCGCCATATGCCGCAGCTTCGGCAGTTCATCGGGGTACATCCCCTGGACAAATCAGGCTTGGCCTGGCTGGACACGGTGGCCACCGGAGCAGCCCAGACCAAGCACACCATCCCGGACATCGTGAACGTCCTGCTCGAAGAGCTGGTGCACCACCGCTACGAACTGCCAGGCTTCCGCACCCTGGAGCTGGCCGCCATCGGCGCACGTGAGCGGGTCAATCTGGGCTACTACCGCAGCATCAGTCACGCGCTGACGCCTGCCACGCGCACGCTCATTGACGAATTGCTGCGCGCACCGGAAGGCTCCAGATTTACTGGCTGGCAATCGCTCAAGCGCGAGCCTGGCCGACCGACCAACAAGGAGGTCCGGTTCTATCTGCAGCACATCCGCATGCTGCAGCAGTTGGCCGAGCAGCTGCCTCCCATCGATGTGCCGGTGCCCAAGCTCAAGCAATTCCGTGCAATGGCTCGCGCCTATGACGCCAGCGAGTTAGCCGAACTGGCTCCGGACAAGCGCTATGCGTTGGCCACCATCTTCATTCGCGCCCAGCATGCCAAGACGCTGGATGACGCAGCCGAGCTGTTCATCAAGCAGGTGCGCGGGCTGGAGAACACGGCCCAGCAAAAGCTGCTGGCCTACCAGCTCGAACATGCCAAGCGGGCCGACTTCCTGATCGGCCAGCTCAAGGAAATCCTGCAGGCCTATCAGCTCGACGGCAGCGATAGTCAGCGCGTGGATGCCATCGATAACAGTCTGGAAGCGGAAGTGTCGACCTTGTTGGCCGAATGCGAAGAACATATGGCATACGCAGGAAAGAACTATCTGCCTTTCATGCTGCAACCCTACGGCGCGGTCAGGCCGCTGCTGTTCAATGGGCTGGAGCTGATGAACTTGCGGGCAACCAGCCACGATGCCGGCATGGAGCCGTTGATTGCAGCGGTGCTGTCGCTGCGCAACCAACGCCGTGAGCTGATCGAGGTCGCATCCCTCGGCCTGGACCCGGAAAAGGACTTCGATTGGATGTCCAAGCTCTGGCGTCAGCACGTGTTTGGCAAGCGGGCCAGCGCGGCAGGCGCCGGCTGGATGCACCGTAAGTACTTCGAGCTGGCCGTGCTGGTGCAGGTCAAGGACGAACTGAAGTCGGGAGATCTCTTCATCCCGAGCAGCGAACGATTTGACGACTACCGCGAGCAGCTGGTCGATGAAGCCACCTTGGCCCAGGAACTGGAAGCCTATGGCCAGGTGTCAGGCTTGCCCACCGACGCTGCGACTTTCGTGGCCGGGTTGCGCGCACAACTGACCGACTTGGCCGACGAAGTTGACGAGCGTTTCCCCGAGAATGTTCATGCGGACATTCTGGAAGGACGCCTGGTACTGCGGAAGGGGCAACGCGCCGAGGTCTCAAGCGCCATTGCCACCGTGGACCGCCTCATCGCCGAACGGCTCCCGGAGTCCAGCATCGTCGATGTCCTGATCGACGCCAGCCAATGGCTGGATCTGCACCGATTCTTCCGTCCGATCGCCGGCACCGAGAGCCAGGTTGAAGATCTCCCTCGACGGGTGATCACCACGCTGTTTTGCTATGGCTGCAACTTGGGTCCGACGCAGACGGCGCGGTCGATCAAGGGCTTCAGCCGTCGCCAGGTCGCTTGGCTCAACCTCAAATACGTGACCGAAGATGTCCTTGAGAAGGCCATCGTGGAGGTCATCAATACCTACAACAAATTTGACCTGCCGGGCTATTGGGGCAGCGGCAAGAGCGCGTCAGCAGATGGCACCAAGTGGAGCGTGTACGAGGACAACCTGCTGTCGGAGTACCACATCCGCTACGGCGGCTACGGCGGCATCGGCTACTACCATGTGTCCGACAAATACGTGGCGCTGTTCAGCCACTTCATTCCCTGTGGCGTGCACGAGGGCATCTACATCCTCGATGGCCTGCTGGCCAACACGTCCGACATCCAGCCCGAGATCGTCCATGGCGACACGCAGGCCCAAAGCTATCCGGTCTTCGGTTTGGCCCACATGCTGGGCATCCAGCTGATGCCCAGGATACGAAACATCAAGGATCTGACATTCTTCCGGCCCGAACCTGGTAGGACCTATAAGAACATCCAGGCACTGTTCGGAGACAGCATCGACTGGCAACTGATCGCGACCCATCTCCACGACATGCTGCGGGTGGTGATCTCAATCCGATTGGGGAAGATCACCGCGTCCTCGATCCTGCGCCGGCTGGGCACCTACAGCCGGAAGAACAAGCTGTACTTCGCCTTCCGGGAAGTTGGCAAGGCCGTCCGAACGCTGTTCTTGCTGCGCTACATCGACGACAACGAGATTCGGAAAACGATCCATGCTGCGACCAACAAGAGCGAGGAGTACAACGGCTTCGTAAAATGGGTGTTCTTTGGCAGCCAGGGGATCATTGCTGAGAACGTCCAACACGAGCAGCGCAAGATCATCAAGTACAGCCAGCTGGTCGCCAACATGATCATCCTCCACAACGTAGAAGGCATGAGCCGGACCTTGGCTGAGATGCGGAAGGAGGGGATTGAACTGACCCCCGAGATCCTGGCCGGCCTGTCGCCGTATCGGACCAGCCACATCAATCGCTTCGGCGACTACCATCTCGACCTTGATAGGGAAGTGGCGCCGCTGAGCTATACAGCGAAAGTCCTTGAACAGGCCCCATAGACGGGGAGATCCGCTATCGGGATAAGGCAATTATCATTTCGTTTCAATTGCTTAGGCAGCTTTTGGCCCTGTACGTAACGATTCCCTGCCGACCCTCAAAAACCGGCCCACGGGCCGGTCAACTTCCTGTTCTTCATTGTTGCTCCTGGTCAGACGCGCAGCGGGGAAGCTGCGGTGTGCAGGATTCGGCAATGTCTGTGCCGCCTCACCTCTAACATAATATACATTATGCGAAAAGCTGTATCGAGCGGCCGCAGCTGTTGTTTTCAGAAGAAGATGTCCATCCTCGCAATAGTTAAATGTCCATACGCTTGCGTACTCATCTGCAGCCAGGCAGTCATTGCTTCGACCGCTTGCGTTTCGGCCTCACACCAGCAGCGATGCGAACTCCGTTGGATCGCTTGAGCGCCACTTCCAGTTGAGCTGGCAAATCTCGAAGCCCTGAAAGTTGCCCCTCAAGCGCGTCACATCTGCCGCGCAGGATGTCGGCAGACTGACTGGCCGTGGCGGCCGCCGATTGGGCGGCCTGGATGTCCTGACGCAGCTGCTTCTCAAGGGCCCTGTGTTGTTCGGATGCCTTGCTTTGCTGCACCTGGAGATCCTTCAGCTCTTGGCGGGCTCGATCAACATCGCTGAGCGCTCGATTCTCGACAGATCTGACGTACTCGGTCCAGCCCTCCCGCTCAGATTTCGCCGTCTCTAAGGCCTCGTTAAGGCGGGCATCGAGTTCCTGTCTCGCTGTCTCGGTTCGGTCGGCTCTTCGGCGCTCGAGGTCGCGCTGCTCTGCAAGTTCAGAGATCTGTAGCTGAAGCTGGTCGACCAGGTGCTGTAGCTCTGAAGCTTGGGTCGCTGCAATTCTCTCCTCGGTGATAGCAAGGTCACGCTCTGCACTCATTCGCGCCAGCTCTTCAGTCACAAGTCGGGAACTGGCCTCCAGCGCTTCACGCTCGGCAGCCAGATCCTGCTCGGACGATGCAAGCTCTCGGCGGGCGGCCTCCTGGGCATGCTTCAGCGCCAGCTCCCACCATTGCCCGGCAAGTTCTGCCAACACCGCTGGCGCATCTTCCAGATCCGGGCGCGCTGACTGCAGACGCGTGCCAAGTCGTTTCCACCATGTCTCCAGCCAGCGGGTCACCGTGTTCGGCGAGCCTGTCCCCAAGTGAGCACGGATCCGTTCGACAGTGGGGCGCTCGCCCTTGGCCACCAGCTCGTCGGCGGCGGTATGGACGTCAGATTCGGTGATGCCGCGGGCCATTGGAAGTCTCCTGTACTGGTGCCCTACTCTGCTGGTAACGTACTGTCGATAAGTGATGATTATCACTAGTACGCCCCTTATTTCATAACGTACATTACATAGTATGAAACGAAATAGCACATTGCCTGCCGTGGCAGCGACGGCCGCAAACCTGGTACTCCCCGAGCAGCTGGCCCAACAGGCCGCGGAAGCGGTACGCGAACTACTCGCCGAAGCCGCAGCGGCGAACACGACCCGCAGCTACGCCACGGCGCTGCGCTACTGGGCCGGCTGGCATCAAGCCCGCTACGGCATCGAACTGGCGTTGCCCGCGAGCGAGGCCGTGGTGATCCAGTTCCTGGTCGACCACATCCAGCGCAAAGGCAAGACCGGCCTAGTCAGCGAACTGCCGCCGACGATTGACCAGGCGTTGGTGGCCGCCGGCCTCAAGGCCAAGGTCGGGCCGTTGAAGCTGTCGACCGTGGTCCAGCGCGTGGCCGTACTGTCTACGGCCCACAAACTCAAGCGGCTGACTAATCCGTGCGAGCTGCCCAGTATCAGGACGCTGTTGAGCCGTGCCCGCCGAGCGTCAGTCAAACGCGGTGAGCAGCCGACCAAGAAGACCGCCATCACGCGCCCCGAGCTCGAGGCCATGCTGGCGACTTGTGATGGCACTTTGGAAGGACTGCGTGACCGTGCCCTACTCTGCTTTGGCTTTGCCAGTGGTGGACGCCGCCGTAGCGAGATCGCCGCGGCGGACATGCGTGACCTGCGCAAGGTCGGCGACGACGGTTACATCTACCGGCTGGAGTATTCCAAGACCCAGCAGGCCGGGGTCAAGGTGGATTCGACGCCGGACAAGCCAATCTTGGGGCGGAGTGCTGAGGCCTTGGCGGCTTGGCTCGACGCCGCAGAAATTCAGGATGGGGCGATCTTCCGGCGGATCTGGAAGAATCGTTTGGGTCCTGCCCTACTCCCTGGCTCGGTGGCCACCATCGTGAAGCGGCGGAGTGCGTTGGCTGGGTTGGTGGGGGATTTTGGGGCGCATAGTCTGCGGTCGGGGTTTGTCACCGAGGCTGGCAAGCAAGGCGTGCCCTTGCCGGCAGTTATGGCAATGACCGAACATCGCTCGGTGGCCAGCGTCATTGGATATTTCCAAGCAGGTGCAGCGGAGGACAATCCCGCGGCCCGATTGCTGAAGTAATCCGATTTACATGTGACGATCCACCTAAGAACCTAGTTCTGCTTCACTCGGGAACCGCTGAGGTCAAACCTCGGATCTTTGCATGTTGATATCGGTAAACAGACCCCTCTAGATGGCCTGTTGGTGCTGCGCAATCCCCAGCGGCACAAGCAGTGGATCTACGGTGCCAGCCAGGATGAGCACTAGGGCAACGCCGTACCTTTGCTCCAGGGACTAGGGGCAGGAAGACTGAGGACGAACTGCAGCGTGCCGGAGCACTTTGTGGCCGCGGCGCTAACTACTAGAGCGCCGCACCAGATCTCGCCGCAGACCAGAGTCTATCGAGACTGCCTCCCGGCCTTTCGCGAACAAAAAACCGAGAGCGAGCTCACGCCCAGAAATTCTGGATTATGCTTGCGTTGGCTTTTGGCACCCATGTCGGGGATGGACGGCACGCATCTCCAGGCGGGGCACACATACCACTTGAAGCGTTAAATGGGGTGCAGGATGTACCTGAAGAAACTGGCTGTCCGAAATTTTAGACGGCTCAAGAACGTTGTCATTGACCTCGCCTCAGATATCTCAATCTTCGTAGGCTCCAACAACAGCGGAAAGACATCCGTTGGCCACGCACTGGAACTGTTCGGCGGCCGCGGCCGCTTCAACATCCACGACTTCAGCTCCGATCTTTGGGCACAGATCAATGCGTATGGCCAAAGCGATGGTCTAGCTACAGACCAGTTGCCCTCGATCGAGCTAGACATCTGGTTTCACATCGGAGCAGACGATATCCATCGCGTCGTAGATTTGCTTCCCAGCCTTTCCTGGCAAGGCAGCTTGGTTGGTATGCGCATTGCTTATGCGCCAGTCAATCCGACAGCGACACATACACGCTACGCGGAAGTACGACAACGCGCCCTGGATGCGGCACCAAAGGACAAGGAGGGCGCGCCAACATATGACCCTTCTCCTCGTGACCTTAGGGAGTTCCTTCGTGACCGGCTTCATGATGAATATGAGTTCCAGTACTTCGTCCTGGATCCCGCGAAGTTCGATGACAGCATGGTCGCTGCTGAAGGCTATGCACCGTCCCCTCTGACCGGGAAATCGCGCAGCGGACGGGACATTCTTAAGAGTCTCCTCCAAGTCGATTTCCTCAATGCCCAACGGCATCTTTCCGATGGCCAAGGTGGCTCGCGGTCGGAGGAGCTCTCCCGTGTACTTAGCCGCTTCTATGAGCGAAATCTAGAACAAAAGGGCGACGACATTGAGGCGCTGAGCGCACTGGCAGCTTCCGAGGTGTCGCTCAACAAGCACCTTGAACGCGTGTTTGAGCCGACGTTGAAGAACCTTTCCAAACTCGGCTATCCCGGCCTTACCAACCCAAGAATGATGATTCGCTCTGCGCTCGATCCAGCGCAGATCATGAGCGGCCGTGACGGTGCAGCTGTGCATTACGCTCTCGGCGCCGATGACGGAAATCCAAATCCACCCACGCTACCGGACAGGTACAACGGGCTTGGCTTCAAGAATCTGATCTTCATGGTTGTGGAACTACTCGACCTCCATGCCCAGTGGTTGGCAGTCGAGGAGGATCGCCCGCCGGTGCATCTGGTCTTCATTGAAGAGCCGGAGGCGCACCTTCACGCGCAGCTACAGCAGGTCTTTATCCGAAAGGTCATAGACATCCTTGCGCTGAGCGATGAACACAAGAAGCATCACACTAGTCAGATTGTCGTTACCACCCATTCCACTCATATCCTCTACGAACGAGGGTTCCAGCCAATCCGCTACTTCCGCCGAAAGCGGGAGCAAAACACAGCAACGTCTGAAATTCTCAACCTTTCTGTGTTCTACAACATCGCCGAAGAAGCCGATCGCAACTTCCTCGAGCGCTACCTTAAGCTCGCTCACTGTGACCTGTTCTTCGCAGACGGTGCGATACTTGTGGAAGGCAATGTAGAAAGACTGCTGTTGCCACAGATGATCGCCAAGGCAGCACCGAGGCTACAGTCCACATATCTCACCGTACTGGAGATCGGCGGAGCCTTTGGCCATCGATTCAAATCTCTGATCGACTTCCTCGGCCTAACTACTCTCATAATCACGGATCTGGATAGCGTGGTTGGGCCCGCAGCACCTGCGCCCGAACAAGCTGTCGCGGCTGCACCGCAAGAACCGGGCGCTGATGGTACAGACGCAAACTGTGAGGATGAGGACGACGAGGAGGACACCGCAGAAGCAGCGGGCAAGCCCGGGAAGGCATGCATAGCCAGTCATGCCGGCGCCGCAACATCCAATCAAACCCTAATTCAGTGGCTTCCCAAAGTTGGGACAGTGGCGGCACTTTGGGAAGCCACGCCCGAACAGAAGACTCAGCCAAGGGTGCTGGACGGTGACGCCCTGGTGCGGGTGGCCTACCAGTGCCAAACAGAAGTGACGTGGAGCGGGGAAACCCAGAAGCTGGCGGGCCGCACTTTGGAGGAGGCATTCGCGCTCGAGAATCTCCAATGGTCTCAGAACAAAGATCGCAAGCTGCTCCGCCTTGCCATTGCAAAGGCCAATGAGAAGAGTCTGGGCACGCTCGCCGACCGCATTCACAAGCGTGTTCAAAGCAAGAGCTTCAACAAAACCGACTTTGCACTTGGCCTTCTAGCAGAGGATCCGGACAAATGGGTAGTGCCGGCCTACATCGCCGATGGACTAACCTGGCTCGAGAAGGAAATCTCTCCCCCCGAGCCTGAAGAACCTCAACCAAATGGCAATGCACCCCAGCCTGCCGGCGCCCCTGTCGAAGAGGCTGAACAGGAATGACTAGCCGCATCGGAAGCCCCGACACGCCTGCCGACCTGGAACTTCGAGGGTGCCTTGATCAAGAGCCACCTCGCTCATTCGTAATGGTCGCCGGCGCGGGTTCCGGCAAAACCACCTCGCTCATCAAAGCGCTTGCTCATCTAGGCGAGACACGCGGGCCTGCCCTGCGTCGTGCTGGCAAGAAGATTGCTTGCATTACCTACACCGAAGTGGCCGTTGGTGAGATATCGGAAGATGTGGGCGTCTCCTCTCTTTTTCACATCTCCACCATTCATAGCTTCCTTTGGTCGATAGTCAGGCCATTCCAATCGGATATCGCCGTATGGGTTCAGGGTCGTATTAGGGAGAAAATTGGCGAGCGCCGCGAACACTTCGAGAAGCCAAGGACTCAGAAGAAAACCAAAGATCGCCTTGAGCTGGAAATGGCCGACCTTGAGGCTGAACTTGCAGAAGTGCAAAAAGTTGACAAATTCGATTACGGAACCGGGAGTAGCTACGGCGAGGGGATCCTCGGTCATGACGATATATTGAAGCTCGCACCGGCCTGCATCGCTCTATACCCGCTACTGAGACAAGTCGTTGCGACACATTTCCCCTACATCTTCGTTGATGAGAGTCAGGACACCAATCCCGACGTAGTCAAGGCGCTACGGACGATAGCCGCGGAGCATCCGAAGCTGTGCGTTGGCTTCTTCGGAGATCCAATGCAACGGATCTATATGAGCGGGGCTGGCCCGATAGAACTCGGTGAAGACTGGGTGCCGATTACCAAGCCTGAGAACTTCAGGTGTCCTACATCTGTGCTGAACGTCATCAATGCCATCCGGCTCGAAGGGGACGGACTCAGACAGACTCGCGGCAGGACTAGAATTTTCGATGGTCAGGAACAACCTGTTTCTGGGACCTTTAATCTCTTCGTCCTCCCCTCCGACGGAGATCGTACTGCGCGCTTGGCCGCCGTGCGGCAGTGGATGTCAGAGCATACCAACGACGCTCAGTGGCTAAGCGATGTTCGCGAGAGTGACGTGCGCCTGCTTGTCTTGGTTCATCGAATGGCAGCGAGCCGCCTTGGCTTCCCCGCCCTCTACGCCGCGCTCAATGACCGCGCACCGATGAGTCTGAGCGAGGGTCTGAGCGATGGAACAGCTTGGCCGCTAAGGCCCTTCGTCCAGCACATTCTTCCGCTCGTCGTGGCGGAACTGGCGGGCGAGAGCTTCAATGTCATTTCCATACTACGCAGCGTTAGTCCGAAGCTCGAAGCTGACAGGCTAAGTGGCCAGGATGCTGCGGCGGCTCTCGGCGACCTACAGGAAGCGCTGAGAGTACTTGTGGAGCTTCTCGCTGAAGGCTCCCAGGCAACCATATCTGATGTGCTGAGGCATGTGCGCGACACTGAATTGCTCCGACTCGATGACCGATTCGGAGTTCATCTTGCCGACGAACCTCAGAACGACGACAGCAGTGGATACCAGAACATTCAAGCTTTCATCGCTTGTAGTGTCCAGGACCTATGGGCCTATCGACGTTACTTTGCCGAGGAGTCCCCCTTCGCAACCCATCACGGCGTAAAGGGCGCTCAGTTCGAGCGAGTGCTAGTTGTGATCGATGATGAAGAGGCAAACTACCGGCAGTACTCTTACGGTAAATACTTTGGCTACACAGAAACATCGAAGAGCGACGAAGAGCATATCGCAGCAGGAGAAGAGTCTGTCCTTGACCGAACCCGCAGGCTCTTCTACGTCTGCTGCTCGCGCGCCACGAAGGACTTGGCGGTGGTGATCTTCGCTCCCGATGTTGAGGCGGCTAAAGAAGCGATCGAGAAAAGGAAGCTTTTCCCTCAGGAAGCGATTCGAGGAATAGCGGATCTGGGATAGCCGAGCCTTTCCAACGGTGATTTTGACACCACACGTAAAGCGCAATAGAAGTTAATGCTTGGTTAAATTTCGATGCTCAGATACGTCCACTGGACACTTGGAAGCCCCCCCCTACCCTCGATAAATCTTCCTAATCAGCTCGCCGACGTCCGCCAAGGCGAGAGGTAGACATCGGCCAGTGCGCGTATCGGACGGATCCGCAACGGAGCGCGACAATGGCTGTATTACTAAGCGGAGATATGATTACCCGCCGCGTTATGTGACCGTACTTGCGGCCGATTTCCCTACGTCCGGTCCAAAGCGTGGGGCGGCTTCGCCCTAAGTAGTGCGATCCTAATACTGTCAAAAGAGACCTAACCCAGCCTTGGTCATCAGGTAGCTCCGTTATGAGTTGGGCCAGATATTCCAGTCTGCCTGTACACACCCATATGCGCGCAAATAAAATTCTTCCAATGCGCACATAAGCGGCCCGGTGCTGAACATAGGCCGTCGTTGACACATATCATCACTTCAAAACAGGCCCCTCTCATGTTGAAACCGCCCGCATTAGTCGATGCAGACATCCATCTTCTGGCCATTCGCAAAGCGTTGGCAAACAGGAGCGCAGCAGTGATGGTAGGCGCTGGGTTTAGCAAGAACGCAGAAGGTGGCGAGAACCTCGCAACATGGCGGCAGCTCGGCGAGGCCTTGGCCGCGGACCTGGAGCCCGGCCGGCAGCCCAGCGACTTCAGTCCTGGAAATGTTGCACAGCTTGCGGAGCAGTACGCAAAAGTATTCTCACCGGCCCATCTGGAAATGCTCATCAAACGATGCGTTCCGGACGATCAGGTGTCCCCGGGGAGGCTGCATACACAACTGCTGGAGCTGCCTTGGTCTGAGATTTTCACCACTAACTACGACACGCTGCTGGAGCGTACCGCCGAGCGGATGTTCGAGGTCGGCTATTTCACCATCTGCGCGCGCGAGGACATCCCTCAATCGAAGCTCCTGGGCCGACGTCGAATCGTCAAGTTGCATGGCTCCTTTCCTTCCCACCGTCCCTTCATACTTACCGAAGAGGAGTACCGCACCTATCCCGAACGCTTCGCGCCCTTCGTCAACATGGTCAGGCAGTCACTGCTGGAGAACGTGTTCTGCCTGATCGGGTTTTCGGGTGACGATCCCAACTTCCTGCATTGGCTGGGGTGGGTGCGCGACATGCTCGACAAGCACGCACTTCCGGTCTACCTCTTTCTAGCTCAGGAGCCGACCTTAGGCGAACGAAAGCTGTACGAGGCGCGAGGTGTAGTGCCCGTCGTACTTCCGACCTCCAGCGAATTGCCACCAGGCGACTACAAGGCTCGATACAAAGCTCTTTTCAGTGAGCTGGCCAAACCCCTTGAGAACTCTCCACTGGACTGGGAGCTCAGCGCCGAGCTGCCCCACATCGCCCATGAGGGAGATATACAGGCTCAATTCTTGGTCTTCATGCAGGTTGTTGCTCAGATTTCCGGATGCAGAGAAGACTATCCGGGTTGGATCGTAGCGCCCCGGAAGGTAAGGTCTCGATTCAGGCAAGCGGCCGAATGGCTCGAACGGACTCTGTGCAATAGTGTGCTGTTGTCTCATCTGAGCACTTGCCCTCCCAGCCTGATCCTGCTCGTCATCGACTGCTACTGCTGGACCCAGCGAGTTGTCTTGGGGCCGATCATCGATGACATTGCAGAGGTCGGTCGAATAGCGCTACTGGCGGCTCAGCCAGCAGAGGCACCTCAGCACGGCGCTGAGATGATTAAACTGATTGATTCCATTCAGGCGTCGGAAGCCAATAGCCCGCAGCGCGTCCGCGTTCGTGTGGCCATGGCGCTTCTTACGTGGGCTCGACAGTCTCACCATACATCCCAGTACATTGAGATAAAGCGCTCACTCGAAGTCATGCAGAAGGAGGACGCGCGCGTTCTCGATCACCTGATCTACGAGCAGATATTGAACTCATTGCAACATGCTGACCTGCCTTCCGCGCTGGTCCAGACCCGTAGCTGGCGCCCGACCAGTGCTAACGCATACGCGCACGTTCTTCGGGGCGCCCTGCTCGCGGAGCTGGGGGACACTACGACTGCTCTTGCCACGCTAGGGCACGGCATTCAGATTCTCCGACGCCAGCAGCGTTCTCGCCCGAATGATCCAGAGTTGATCTCCCAGGAGGCTTGGGCTTGCTTGGTGGCCAGCCACCTGCATGATGCTGCGGGCCTCCTCCTTAGAACCAGAAGGGGGGGGGCTGGAGACGATCCCAACCTTAAGGACGACTCGGATGGAAAAGAAAGCTTCATCGACAAGGAAAACCTTAATGAGCGTCTGAGCGTGCTTATGACGCGTGGCTACTCTGCCGAGGACGAGCTCACGTACTTCCTGTCCAGACTCAATGCGGAAGCAGCGCCGCCCGCACCGTCACAAAGATCCTTTGTCGGATTCGACATAGGAACATCGACATCGCAACAGTCATTAGGTGTGCCCTACGACTTGACACAGAAGATTTCAGCTAGCTTTGCCTGGCTGGAGCTCCTGGAGCGCGTGGGTATTCCCCATCGGACCAGTGGCGCCTTGTTCTACTCTGACGAGATGCTTCAAGCAGCCTGGTGGGCTCGATTTCATGACACGCCAGAGAGATCAACGGGGCTACTGTTGCGCGCGCAGCGCAAGAATGCACTCAAGCCTCGCGATCGCCATGGTCGACAACACCTCACCGGATGGCTGGACCGGTACGAGATGGCGACACTACAAGAGAGCACTGCCACTGAACTTGCACAGGCAATGCTGGACCATCTCAAGAGAGACCTACGGGACGGACAGTCGGGCCTTTATCCAAGAGATCGCGGTGAATTCCTTCTTGAGGCATTCGCACGGTTCGCGGTTCGCGTTCAAAAAACAGAGAAAATTTTGGCATGGGCCAGGGACCTTTTCGATCTGCATCGCAGCGCCGCCTTCCAAGCCTACAGCGAGCTTTGGGGCTTGGCGTCCAAGGCTATCACTCGCCTAATAGAGGCTTTGCCAGATGACATGCATGCACCATTATTGATTGAAGTGTTCCGGCTTCCCCTGGTGCCTGCGTCAGCCGATTTTGGAAACAGAGACCTTCATGAGATCGAGCGCTGGGTAGACGTTAGGGCGATTTCCAGCGCCTGCAGAGTTGATATTCGCAGGCATCATGAAATCCAGAGGGAGGGTATTGTCGAGGAACTGATCGCCAAGCTGCGCACGGAACCAGCGTCAATGCATGTAGCCCGAGTGTGGGCGCGTCTATCTGCTTTGGATCGCTTAAAATTACTGACGCCAGAACACCGGGAGAACGTGGGAGCTATCCTCTGGACCGCAATCGCCGATGGTGGCTGGCCCGCTATGCCAGGGCATTACCCTCATGGCACGCTGTACTGGCCGTCACCGGTTCCCAACCCAGTTTCGTTGTTTCTTGAGCGGCTCCTCACGCGCCCGCTTGCCCCCTTCGAATCTGGCAGCAGGCGGTACAGCCTCGCGAGTTCCGAACGCTCTTACAGTTTAGACGGCGCAATAGGCACGGTCGGGCAGATCCATGCGGCCATCATCTTTGCTACCCCATCTCTTTCCCATATTTCCAAGACATTCCAGAGAATCGACGAATGGCTGGACGCGGAGCAGGCTAACCTGCTCCAGGACATCAAGAGCGACGAGATTCGCTATGCCCTGGAAGACGTGTGTAGTTTCGCGGACATGATTATCTCCCGTTGCCTCGATACGCTTGAAGCAAGCAAGCCATCAAAGACCACCCAGTCGTTGATGGCGCGCGCGCATGCCATCTCTCTCAAGTTGGAGCGTTTCCCTATTCCCCATGTTCGAATCGCAGCGCGGCTTATCAACTTTGACGCTACATCAGGGATCAAGCTCCTGCAGGATGCGAAGGCCGTTGCCCATCGCGTCGCAACTGGAACTCCGCAAAATTCGGGGAACGCGTTCCAAGCAAGCTATGATCTGCTATCGCTTAAAGACAGTCGTCTTAAAGAAGCAGGTCAGATGATCTTTGATGCGCTGGTGGCAGGCATCCTCATGCAACGTGTCATTTCGCTACACCAAACGCTAAATCTACTTTCATCTCTGCCCAAGCATGCATGGCGCCGTTACGCCAACAGGCGCACGCTGAACCTGATCGACATTGCCCTCACTGAGCTCCAAGGAGCCCTGAGCTACGCGCGCGTTGCGCGCAATGACTCAATACCACGCGAAGCCATTCCACAGATTAGGTACTACGCAGTACGACTTGCCTACATCATGGTCGAGGTCAACAAGTTGGACGCGCCCGGCGCACGCGGTTGGCTGGAAGAGGCCAAGAACGATCCGCTACCGGAAATTCGGCTCGGGCGTTTCAGGTTCGATACGAACTAGGTGGGCTTTCGCGCGCAGCCGCCGAGGTGTGAAGTGTTGTAGGTAGGCGGTGCCGCCTGCAGCACTGCTATCGCTTTGGAGTCCCTACCCCTACGGCTTGACCTCAGCAACCGCAGCGATCAGCGGGTGGCACTTTAAAAAGATCACAGGGCGCTCACCGTCAACTTGTGTGACGCGAGCGCATCAGGGCACGACCCCAATTCCGCGCAACGTGCGTTCCGTTCAGATACTACACTTCTCCCGGATCTGAACAAGTTAGGTGAACCATTCTCTACGCGAGCGTCCGCATTGAGCGCCACTACAGTGATGATCGACCTTGACGCGCTTGGCGCAGACTTCATCAAGACTGGAGTTTGCAGGTTAAGACATCTTTGATGCGCGCCCAATCATGAGGTGCCCCTTCACTGATTTTTGCTACCTGAAGTCCGCCTTGCCGCCAAAAAGCAGGCTAGATTGTATTAACGAGAGTCAGCATACATTCGAAGGTGGAACTGTCGTACCCCTGATAAACATCCCTTATCACCGAAAGCCCCATCGCCAAAGAAGCGCAGATAGCGGGCGAAACCAAAATTACGTGACGCGTCACGCAACAAACTCACTTGCTCCGCTGCTTTGGCGACGTCGATCTTCGCGATGTACTGCGCTTCCCAACGCTGCGGAAGAGCCCGCTCCCGAATACGTCGTTCCAATCCTTCATTGGCTGAGGAACTAGCCACGGCTGCATTCTCTGGATCTTGAGGAAATTCTGGTGCGCCCCACCGAGGTCGAAACCGTGGTTCAGTGCCTTGATGGCAGCTCCGCCCAGCAACAATCCCGCGAGTGCCATCAGAACAATCAGATAGCCTGAAGTCGTGCTAAAGCCTCGGATGCTCGCAAGCAGCAGCGTCAGCGAAGACATCGCCAATACGAAATAAAGCCCAAAACCCAAGATCACCGCAAATGCCACGTACAGAGGATTCGCATGCCGCTTGTTCCTCCAGTGCAGAAGGCCATCATCCAGGCGATAAAGCCGCGCCGAATAGCTCAAGGTCCACAAGGTATCGGCTGCTTGCGATTTCGAAGCGACGTTGACCACAAGATTGGCCGGCAGGAACGCGCGGCAGTAATGCCGAACCAATACCTCGCACCAAAGCGGGTCGCGCTTTGCTCGCTCGAGATCCCAGAGTTGCAGGAACTCCTGCCTGGCTTTGGCACGGTCTGTGTTCAGCGAATAAAGGCCCTTGAGCAGCAAGAACAACAACAAGGACAGGACCACCACGACCTCGCCTGCAGTCCTGTGGCCAAGACCCCCCGCCAGCTTGAGTACAAGCTACTGCACGCGCTCCCCCCCTTCGCCTTCACTGGCTGGACACGGAAGCGATCATAACGGGGTTCTTCGCAGCGGGATCACGGCAGGCTTCTTGCCGCGCAATATCCACCCCGTGCTGCGGGCTCTTGGCGGCGTCCAGCCTACTACCGATGTTGTCGGCTCTCCGGCCGCCCTACCCTGATTCGACCAGATCGGCACCACCCTTGCGTCACGCCAGGCAGCAAGCAGCAGCTACGCAACCCTCACTAATGCGAAGCCTGTCGCCTCGAACCAACTGCCTGCCAGGCGTTACGGTGTAGTGGCGAGGCAGCTCTTCACCCACGGGGCAGCCTCCAAGGCAGCAAGCTCATCCTCGGCCGCGGGAACGGCTTCGTAGTCAGCAAGACATGCATCACCAACGCCCGTCATGTCGCTGAGCTTGCCGGCGCAGAGCTCAAGGGGCCTGTCCATCTGCTGCCAGCCTTCCTCGCAGGGGGTATCGGTTTCGGAGCCCGGCCGACCGCATACCTGGGTGCGTCGCGCTTTGGTTTCGGAAATTGCACGGGCAACCACCGTGCTCGCGTTTTCCTGACCCGTGGCGAAGTAGGTCCAGGTGCCGCAGATACGGTCGCCGTGTTGAATCAAAAGATAGCGACTGCAGGTTTCGGGTGAAGCCGCGCCGTCACAGGACTCCCAGGCACCTGCAAACGGCGGGGGGCTGACGCAGGCAGCGCCTCTTGTCGAGCCAGGTGTGTGGCAACTGCCCTCTCCGTGGCAGCGGTCGCTACCCCGTTACCGCGCTGCGCTGCGTCGGGCACCGAACATGCGGCGACGCCTACCAGGGTCATCCAGCCCAATACGCGCATCTGCAGCATTCGTTGATTGGTTCTGAAGGAAATTACACGTTCATTTGCTACGCCACAACGCGCCTGCAGCGTGCAGCACCCTATGAACGCGCAGATAGAAGTGACGAGAACCCTGATCTATCAGCCCGGCGGCGCCATGGCGAATTCTCACGGCTCCGATCCGGCAGCCGCTGAAGTTCCTCGGATTCAAAGCAGAAGACCGGGCTCGTTCTTCACGCGTGCCGCTGTGACGGAAAGAAATGACCAACCGAACAGTGGCCCTGATCAGGCCCGTCGCACGCCACCCGGCCCGTTGCTAAACACGCGAGACGCGCAGCGCACTTCATCACAGTACGCATCAGCTGTTGCGCGCACGCCACAGAATTGTGACCCAGGCGGCCCGCGTCACTGTTTCATCTGAAAATTTCATGAGATAAACCGCGCAACCGCCAGCAGTACTGTCCATAGGGAGCCGGCAATGCATGACGCAGCGCAGCATCACTGTAAGACGGTGTCCGATCAGAAATGGTCGCTCAGTACGTTCATGGAATTTTACGAACGGGTGCTCGGGCCGCGTTTGTTCAAGCCCTATGGGCAACTGCTGGTGGAGGAAATCCTCAATGACATGGATCCTTCCGCACCACCAAACGCCGTGCTGGAAGTGGCTTGCGGTACCGGCCTGATCACTGCGCACCTATACGAGGATCTGGCCAAGCCACTTGGTCTGCAGCTCGTAGCCACGGATCTTTCAAAAATAGCCGTGGATGTCGCCAAACAGGTGCTCAGCGACGAGCTGCAACGCAATGTCCGCTTCCAGTACGACGTGGACATGGCTGATCTGCCCTTCGCCGACAACAGCTTCGACATCATCGTCTGCGGATTCGGGCTGATGTTTCCGCCGGACAAGGCGCGGGTAGCGCGCGAGTTCAAACGTGTGCTGCGCCCCGGCGGGAAGATTTACGGCACGGTGTTTCACTACAACGAGCTTTTTGACCTGGCGTGGAAGCAATCGCTGCAGCACTTCGGTACACCTTCGGCCATCATGGATGCGGCGCTCAGCCTGGCCGACCCCGCTACCATCACGCGCCCGTTCGCACTGGAAGGTCTCGACAAGGGGGTTGAGGAAGTAGCTGTTTCGCGTCCGCTTACATTCTTCCTGGACGATGCGGACGCGCGGGAGTTCCTGTTCAATGCCTGCATCCTGCTGGAGGAGTTCAACCAGTGCGATACGCGCACACGCGAACGCTATCTGGATTTGATGCTGGAGGCCTTCAACACCCAGGTGCCAGACCGGAACTACCAGGTGGACGCCTGGCTGCTGCGTGGGCAGGTGGATGCTGCCTGCAAACAGGCTATTGTCGCCTGCGCACCGCCGGACTTTTCCCCGGTCGCGGCATTCCGCGCACTCACCGCCGAGGTTGAAAACCTCGATGCCGGCAATGCCAGCACGTCAGCCTCGCCGCAATTGCTGGCTTATCAGGCCGCGAAGCTGGAGTTCCTCCGCGCCAACCGCGAGTTTCCAGAGGCGGCGGTGCAGGCATTGCGCAGGCAGGAGTTCTCCCGCCTCGACCAGCAGCAGGTTACCTACCTCGACCACGTGGGAGGTACCCTGCCCCCGGAAAGCCTGCTTGAGCAGGATCTTCAGGCCCTGAAAGCCAGCATCCTGGGCAATCCGCATAGTGGCTCGCCCAGCTCCGCCGCGGCCTATGCGCAGGCACGCGCAGCTATCTACCGGTTCTTCAACTGCGATCCACATGCATACGAAATCCTCTTCACCGCCAATGCCAGCGCTGCGATCCGTCTGGTCGCAGAGTCGTTCCCTTTCGAGCCAGGGTCACAGGTACTGCTGACCAAGGACAATCACACCTCCGTGCATGGCCTGCGCGAGTACGCCAGAACCAAAGGTGCGTCAGTCAAGTACGTGCCGCTGGACAAGAGCCTGCAGGTCAACGGCGGCTTGCTTTCGCGCTCGCTGGAACAACTGGCCGGGGGTCATCCACATCTGTTTGCTTTCCCTGCGCAGTCCAACGCCACCGGCATACGTCATGACCTTTCAGTGATCGAACAAGCGCAGGCGAACGGTGCCATGGTTCTGTGCGATGCGGCCGCATATGTCCCACAGGCCCGGTTGGATCTCTCCGCGCATCAGCCGGATTTTGTTGCAATCTCGTTCTACAAGATGTTTGGCTACCCCACCGGCGTGGGTTGCCTACTGGCGCGAAGGACATCACTTGCCACGCTTGTACCACCTTCCTTTGCGGGGGGCGCGGTGTGCTATTACTCCGGCCCCTGGTCGCCCACTGATCGCTTGCTGTACCGCGAGGACGGCCAACGCTTCGAGATAGGCACCCCAAACTACGCCTCCTTCCCTGCCATCAGCCACGGGCTTGGTTTTCTAGACCGGCTCGGCGTGGATGAGCTTGCATCACGCTCGGCAACCTTGGCGCATTGGCTGGAAGCACGGCTTTCAGGGCTGCGCCACACAAGCAGAAGCCAAGCCCTGCTGTGTCGCGTTTACGCGCCTACAGGCGTGCCCAAGGGTGCGACGCTGATGCTGAACTTCTTTGACTGCTACGGTGCGGTAATGCCGCATGCCTTGGTCCGTCGCGCGGCGGAGGCCTGTGGTATCAGCGTCCGCAACGGCTGCTTCTGCAACCTTGGTGCCGTGCAACAGGCCACGTACATCACTGCCGGCGCCGAACATTGCGAACTGGACAAGGGCGAAAGGATTCTTGACTGCCGCACCTTCGACGAGAAGATCCTTGGAAAAGGCGATTGTGGTGCGGTCCGTGTCTCGTTTGGGCTTGGCTCCAACTTCGCCGATGCCTATCGGTTCTACCTGTTCGCGCAGTGCCTGCTCGACATCGAGAGCCCCGGGCTGCAGGAAGCGGTATCATCGATGGGCGCGTCCTAGCACCTGGCTGCCTTCACCAGGATCGAGCCGATCCCAGCGCGCCCAGCCCTGCTGCGGCTTTCGACGCTGCAAAGGCAGACCCGGCGGGCGCTACCTGATTACGCTGCAGAGCGCGTCGCATACAGCTCACAGCTGCGACTTCATCGGCAGGATGAACTTCTCCACCAGCTTCTCCCTGAGCGGGCGCCGCTGCCACATGGCGTAGGTGTATTGCACTGTAGGTTTCAGGTCCGCTTCGAACACCGCGCTCATGCGCGCGGCAAACGCCGCGTCGTAGATGTTCAGGCTGGCTTCGTCATTGAGCCGGAAACTGCGCACGTCGAAGTTGGTCGAGCCCACCGACGTCATCAACCGGTCCACGATCAACAGTTTGTTGTGCATCATCGTTGGCTGGTATTCGTAGATCTCGATACCCGCTGCCAGCAGCTCACCCCAGTGCGCCTTGGAGGCCAAGCGTACGGTCTCCGAGTCGATGTGCTTGCCCGGCACGGTGATGCGCACGCGCACCCCGCGCTGGCGCGCGGTGATCAATGCCTTGATGATCAGGTCATCAGGCACGAAGTATGCGGCCTGCAGATCGATGCTGTGCTCCGCTGCCGCGATAGCCATCAGGTACATCAAATGCATGCTCTCGCTGCCGCCCGATGGCGAAGCAACGAACATATGGGCGTCCATCTCCCCTGCCGGTGCAACGGCCGGAAAGTACTCCGGCCCATTGAGGACAACCCCCACCGTCTTGATCCAGTTGTCGTTGAAAGCCGCCTGTATCTGCGCCACCACCGGGCCTTCGATCCTGAAGTGCAGGTCGCGCCAATGCTCTCCGTCCTGGGCATGGCCACTCCATTGGTCGGCAACGCCGACACCCCCGGTGAAACCCAGCTTGCCGTCCACCACCAGCAGCTTGCGGTGCGTTCGGTTGTTCAGCCGGCCAAGGTTGTACCACTTCAGTGGCCGATACTGATGCACCTCCACGCCGGCGTCCTGGATCTGTTGCAGCAGGCTGTTCTCCATCTTCAGGCTGCCCATCCAGTCCACCATCACCTTCACCTTCACCCCGGCCCGGGCGCGCTCGGCCAAGGCATCGGCGAACGCCTGACCGATCGTGCCGGACCAGTAGATATAGGTTTCGAAGGTGATGGTGGACCGCGCCGACCGGATTGCGTCCAGCATCGCCGGGAATATCTCGTCGCCGTTCTCCAGATCGGTTACTTTGTTGCCCGGCACCAGCCCCGGCCCAAGCAGCACGCCCATTTCCCGGCGGAACTGGGGGCTGTCGGTCGCGTAGAGATGCTCGATCTTACGTTCGAGCTTTTTTTCCGAGGTTTTGAAGTTCATTGCCACCACCGCCACCAGCAAGGTGACAATGATGCTCGCCAGGATCGTCCAGGCCATTCGCTTGCGACTCCAGCCGGAGGACATGGGGGTGTTCCCGCAAGGGGCGGAGTAGGAAGCTAACGACCATGGTGGTCGTTGCAATGTGAAAGCAGCCAGCAGCCACTGCTTTCCCAGCCCGCGGGCTTGGTCAATGCAGCGCTATAAAGATGAAGCGGGGAACGCCGATATTCCTCCCTGATGTGGGTCACGGGAGCTGCATCACGGAACGTGGGGGATCGATTCACTACCGTTCATGGGTCTGCGATGACTTAGCGGTCGTCGCACCTTATCGAGGAGCCGGGCCAGCAGCCCAACACAACGCAGGAGCAAGCCAGGGTCGTGAAGAACACCAACCAGCTCCAATCCGAACCTGTACTTCCCTTGTCGCCACCAGGTCGCGGCGTCTCCCCGCTCATCTGGGCGCTCTGCGGTTTATTGTTCGGGCTTGCCTGCACCGTGCTGCTGGGCGTGCGCGAGTGGGGGGACCTGCATCAGCGCGGCAAGGAGGCCGAGCGCAATCTGGCCGATGCCGGCGTATCGCAGCTGCACATGCCGCTGGAGCGGGCAGCCTCCATATTGCGGGCCATGCAGACACTGTTCCTGGCCAACGACGACATGGACCAGGCGCAGTTTGAGCAATACTACGAGCGCCTTCTCAGCACGCGTGAGCCGGGCCCGTATACCTCGCTTGCATTTGCAAGCCGCCATGCAATCGGCGGTTCAGCAAGCCCAACGCTGGCCTATCGCTATGCGATGGTGTCGCCTTATCAGGCCAATACATCCCTGCTGGGTTTTGACATGGTCACCCAGAAGGCCAACCTGGCCGCTTTGCGGAGTGCCCGTGACAGCGATTCGGTGGTGATGTCCGCGCCTTTCGTATTACGCCAGAACGCTCAGCCCGGACAGAGCCCGCTCGGCGTCACCCTGCGCCTGCCGGTGTATTCCAACGGTCCAACACCGACCACCATTGAGCAGCGCCGACTGCGCGAGATCGGCGCATTGGCTGTGGGCATCCGCCTTCAACCCCTGGTGGAAGCGGCACTTTCGCCCTCGGTAATGGACGGCTTTCGTGTACGTATCAGCGACGCTGCGGCCGGCGCTGCTCCGTTTTACGACTCGAACACCGACACGAGCACCGACCACCCCGCCCTCGTGCGGACGCTCGTTTTTGGTGGCCGCCAGTGGCGTGTGGAAATGCTGCCGCGGCCGCAGCCAATGGAGTGGGGAAGTCTGCCATCCATCCTCATCGGCGGCGGCATCATCAGCTTGCTTCTGTCGGCCCTGCTCTGGTCACTGGCCGTCACCCGCCGCAAAGCACTGGCGCTGGGCGCGCAGATGAGCGCGCGCTATCGGGAGAGCGAACGCCGGTTCCGCACGCTCAACGAACTGCTGCCTGCGCTGGTGCTGCTGGCAGATGTCCGCGATTGGCATATCGTCTACGCCAACCAGGCCGCCCGCCTGCGGCTGGGCGATGCCACCGGCCTGCAGTTGTCGGCACTTTTCGCCGACCAGAGGCTGCAGGCCAGCATCCGCGATGCCAGCGACAACCACACCGGCTGGAACCACCTGGAGGCCGAGCTGCTGGCACTGGATGGCAGCAGCTTCTGGGCCAATGCCTCCGTCGCCGAGGTGGATATGGATGGGGTCCCGCATCTATTGATGGTGGCCACCGATATATCCGAGCAGCGCGAACTGACTGACCGGCTGAGCTACCAGGCCGCCCACGACGCGCTCACCGGCCTGTACAACCGACGGGAGTTCGAGCGCCGGGTGGAGGACGCATTGCGCGAACATGGGACCGCCCGCACCTGCGGCTCCTGCGCCATGCTGTACATCGACCTGGACCAGTTCAAACTGATCAACGACGTATCCGGGCATATGGCCGGTGACCAGTTGCTTGAACAGCTTGCGCTGACCATGCAGCAGCAGCTGCGCGGTGGAGATGTGCTGGCGCGCCTGGGCGGTGACGAGTTCGGGCTGCTGACCTTCCATGCAGACGCCGACGGTGCGCTGGAACTCGGCGAGCGCTTGCGCCGTTGCATCGAGGCACTGATGTTCTCCTGGCAGGGCCGCAGCTACAAAGTCACCTGCAGCATCGGCATGGTGCTGATCGATCAACAGGTGCCCACCTTGAAGGATCTGCTGGCGTGGGCCGACACGGCCTGCTACCTGGCCAAGGAGAACGGCCGCAACCGCATCCACGTCTATCGCGAGGATGATGAAACCAGCCAGCGCCAGGGCGAAATGGAATGGGCCAACCGCCTGCGCTGGGCCATGGAGCAGGACCGCCTGCTGCTGGACTACCAGCAGATCATCTCGCTGGATGGCCACGACAGCAGTACCAACATCGAACTGCTGCTACGGCTGCGCGACGAGGACGGTGACATCGTATTGCCGGGTGCTTTCCTGCCCGCGGCCGAGCGCTATGGGCTGATGCCGGCAATTGATCGCTGGGTGATACGCACCGCGCTGTCCAACTTCACCCGTCTGCACCCCACGGTGGCCAGCCTGGGCAGCTGTGCCATCAATCTGTCCGGGGCCAGCATCGAAGATGAAGGCCTGGCCGACTTCATTCTTGCCTGTATCGACCTGCATGGGGTGCCGGCGCAGGCGTTGTGCTTCGAGATCACGGAGACGGTAGCGGTACGCAACCTGCTGAAGGTGGTCGCCGTGGTCGAGCGCTTGCGCCAGGCAGGTTGCAGTATCGCGCTGGACGATTTTGGCGCTGGCATGTCCTCGTTCGGCTACCTGAAAAACCTGCCATTGGACATGATCAAGATCGATCGCAGCTTTATCCGCGACCTGGACGACGACCCCATCAGTCATACCATCATCAGCGCAATTGCCCAGATCGGCCACCAAAGGGGTTTGAAGGTCATCGCCGAGGGCGTGAGCAATGCCCACCTGTGCGACGCCGCCCGCTCACTCGGGGTGGATTATGGCCAGGGTTTTGGCTTGCACCGGCCGGAACGGGTGTTGTTCCAGCGCTAAGGCGCCGGCATGCACGCTTGCGTAGCCATGCGCCGCAGGCAGCGCCATGGCGTAAGGTGTAGGCAGCTGGCAGGCACAAGGTGGATCACCGTGGATGTATCGATTGCAGGGTTTGAAGTATTGCCGCGTGCGTTCTATCGCCGTCACCCTGCCCTGGTTGCCCCCGAGCTTCTCAACAAGCTGCTGGTACGGGCGGATGGTCGCTGCGCCCGCATCGTCGAAGTCGAAGCCTATGCCGGCAGCGAAGATCCGGCAGCGCACTCCTACCGTGGCAAGACCGCGCGCAACGCCACGATGTTCGGCCCGCCTGGCCATCTGTATGTCTACTTCACCTACGGCATGCATTGGGGTAGCAATGCCGTTTGCGGGGAGGTGGGTGAAGGAGTTGGCGTGCTGCTGCGGGCGGCCGAGCCCCTGCACCATCTCGACCTGATGTACGCGGCACGGCCCGCGGCCAAGCGCCCCGCCGACCTGGCCAGTGGACCAGGCAAGCTGTCGCAGGCCTTTGGAATCAACCGCTCCTTCGACGGCGCGGACCTGGTGCGTGGCGACGCTGGCATCCTCATCGCATCCGATGCAACAGCCCCGCCCTCGACGCCCTTGGTCGGCCCGCGGGTCGGGATATCCAAGGCGATGGACTTTCCCTGGCGCTGGTCCGTGCCAGGCAATCCTTGCGTATCACGTGGGGCTGCCAAGAAGTAACCCTGACGGGGCAATGAGGCCCTGGACACCCGTCAATGATCCGGCGCTGCTGCGCTGCCTGCTGAGCATCGCTGCGCCGTGCATGATGTTGATCGTGGTCGGCCGTGATCTGCCCGGCCCGCTACGCCCCATCATGCAAGGGTCGCAGCAGCCGCTGGTCGCCCACCTGCACCGCTTCGCGCTGGCCGGCTTGCAGGCCAGTGGAGCGCACTACCGGGCCGGTAAGGACAGCTGAGCGCACGCGGACCGCAGCAATGCGGCAATCACGCTGTCCGTTGAGTCAGTTACTGCCCAAGCGGGTGAAGCCTTCAATCTCATCCAGCCATAGCAACTGCACGCCTTCACCCGGCACATCAACGGGCACCTGTCCATTCGTGCCCTCCTGTTCATCCGGGCCGCGGAACTGCTGCACCGTCGGCCGCTCGGTCACCGTGCCCTTCAGCACACGTCCGTCTTTCATCCGCAGCTCGACGATCAGCTCCGCATCCAAACCCTGTTGCAACGCCTTGAGCCGTTCAATTTCCGCCTGGGCGGTATGAATCCGCGGTGCGGTCCTGGCCATCTGCACAACCTCTCGCTTGAACCTGTGGAACACGCGGGCATGCTGAACCTGCCCGTGCTAACCGCCGGTTAAAAAACACGACGCAGTTGGCGGCATGTCCTTCACACGGGTAGGCCCGGTCTCCACACCCGGCTAGCGATAAGTGGCGCAGTTTCATCAACGCCTGCAGCCCGCACATCCCCTGCAGGCAATCACAGACACAGGAGCAGCCAACGTGATCAGAGATCGCAAGGATCCCCCCGAAGCACCGCGAGAGCGCAACCCTCCGGAAACAGGCACCCAGCGCCAACAGCGCAAGGCGCATGAAAGTGCGAACCAGGATGAAGCGCTTGAGGAAACCTTCCCGGCCAGTGATCCGGTATCGCCTTTCGTGCCAGCAAAGGCGGCGGATCAGAAAGGATGCCGGCAGGATTTGCGGAGTTCCAATCCAACGGAATTCCTTCCGAACCACTCGACTTGCACCCGAAGCAAAGCGGGCCCCGCCAGGGGCCCGCTACACTCAACCGACGATCAATGACCAGGGTAACTGTGATCCTTTGAACCTGTATCTGAAACCTTCGCAATCAATCTGCTGTGCAAGGTTTCCCTTTTCATCCATCAAGGTATTCACCTCGACCATGCGCTCCATTCCCGGGCCTGACGCGCGCCGACCCGGGACATCCAACACGGTCCGCAAGCTTCTTTGCTCTGTCGAAATGACCTTGACCACCCGCCGCTCCCGGCCCGGTCCTTCCAGATAGAGTTTCATGCTTTTCACAGCCTAGCCTCCTGAAAGTTGCCCCCCATCATCCGGCCGAATGTATATAGGAGTGGTCACGTGAAGACGCGGAAAAATTCGGTGAATCAGCACTGCTTTTGTGATCGCCCGCGCGGTTTCAGCGCGCTTGATGGTGCGGTCAGCCGAGCTTGAGCAGCTCCACCCCATCGCATGCAACGCTGCCACGTGCGCGTTGCAGGTCCAGGCGAAAACCGCCGGTAAACAGCGAGAACGCCGGCAGGACGGTGCTGCCTTCCCGCATCCAGAACAACGGGGTTGCCACCATGCCCGGCAACTTCAGCACCGGGTGCAGATGCCCGCAGATCTGGTGACCTGGCGGACCGCTCACAACCGCCGCGGGTGCGTGGCGGAACACAAAGGGACCCTCGCGTTCACCGTCGGCGATCCGCTCCAATCCGGCTGCGTCCGCATCCAATGCCCGGTCGTGGTTGCCTGGCACCACAGCCATCGCCACCAGCCGGTGCGCAGCGCGAAACCCCTCCCAGGCCTGGTCGCTGGTGCGGGAGCGTGCGCCATGCAGGAAATCGCCCAGGATCCACAGTGACGTCGCCGACGTCATGGCCAGCAGCCTCGCCAGACGTTGCAGATCAGCCCGGGTACCGCCGCTGGGCACAGGTATGCCGGCCCTGCGCAGCACCTCGCCCTTGCCCAGGTGCAGATCGGCGACGATCAATCTGCGCCGTGCCGGCCAGTACAACGCCCTGTCAGCCAACAGCACGACAGGCTCGCCTGCCAGTGCGATCTCCAGGCGCTCAGCCATGACGCCGCTCCAACTGCTGCGCCATCCGTTGCACCCGCTGCTTCCAGTCTTCGCTGCTCAGGGTCCCACGCCTGGACTCGGCCCAGAGCGGGAACGAGAGCGGGGTCAAGGTTGCGGGCCTTGCCAACAGCAGTTGGCGGCGATTGCATCCGGCCACAACGCGCTGCAGCCGGGGGACATCCAACTGCTGCTCCAGCACTTCGCGTTCGGCCTGACGCAGCAGCATGTGGTCCGGATCGTATTGCCGCAGCACGTCATACAGCAGGCTGCTGGATGCTTGCAGCTGCCGCAGGCTGCGCAACGCGCGCCCCGGAAGCGAAGGGGGCAGCAAGCCGGCCACTCTGGCAATCTCGCGGAACTGCCGGCGTGCCAGTTCCCCCATGTTCACCGCGGCCAACAGGTCCGGCAGCAAGGCATCAGCTGACAACAGATCCGCCACCAGCTGTTCGTCCAGCTGAAGCGGGCCGGCTGCGGTAAGGGCAAGTCCATAGTCGTTCACCGAAAACGAAAACGTTGTGGCCACGCGCCGGCTCCAGCGCAGCGCAGCCACCGCGGCCAAACCCTCGTGCACGGCACGCCCGGCAAAGGGATACAGGAACAGATGCCAGCCATCCCGCGTCCGTACGCTTTCGGCCAGCAATTGGCCGTGCCCGGGCACGGCGGACAACGCTGCCTGCAGCGCCAGCAACGGTCGCAGTGCCCGCAGCTCGGGCGTTGCGGGCGGGTCGGCCAGCACATCAGCCACCTGCGCGGCAAGATGGGTGGACATCGGCAATCGTCCCCCCTGCCAGCGGGGCACGACACCACTGCCCTGCTTGGCAGGCCGCACATAGGCCGTCATGTCCTGCAGCCGCAGCAACCGCAGCGCACGCCCTGCAAACTGGAAGACATCCCCCGGCCGCAGGCGCGCCAGGAAGCCCTCCTCCACGCTGCCCAATGCACCGCCGCGGGCCACCCGTACCAGCAGTGCACCGTCACTGGTGATGGTGCCGATCGACAACCGGTGGCGAAAGGCCACGCGCCGGTCGCTGACCGTATAGCGTCCTTCCGCATCGCGGGTGACACGACAGAACTCGGGATAGTGCTGCAGGGCTTTACCGCCCTGGGTGATGAACTGCAGCACCTGCATCCAATGGCTGTCCTCCAACCGGGCGAAGGCGTGTGTGGTACGCACCTCGCGTAGCAGCTGATCCGGATCGAAACCACCGGCCAGCGCCACACTGACGCAATGCTGGGCCAGCACATCCAGCGACAGCTGCAGGGGCTGCCGGGCCTCCACCATGCCACTGCGCAACGCCTGCCGCACCGCTGCATATTCGGCCAGCTCAAGCGCGTGCGTGGGCACGCACACAATCTCTCCTGCCTGGCCCGGGCGGTGCCGCGCGCGCCCGGCACGTTGCAGCAGCCGGGCCATGCCCTTGGGGCTGCCCAACTGGATGACCTGGTCCACGGTGGGAAAATCAACGCCAAGGTCCAGGCTGGAAGTAGCCACGACGCAACGGATGCGGCCGTCCCGCAAACCCGCTTCAACCTCGCGCCGCAGGCCTGGATCCAACGAACCGTGATGCAATGCGAGCGCATCGGCCTGTTCCAGCCAGACGGCATGCAACGCTTCGTACCACAGCTCGGCCTGGGCACGGGTGTTGGTGAACACCAAGGTGGTACGCGCCCTGCCAATCTGTTCCACCAATGCCTGCATCTGGGACAGCCCCAGATGCCCGGCCCAGGGGAAACGCACACCCTGCGGCGGCAGGAGCGTTTTCACGCGCAGGCTGCGCGGTGCCGCACTGCGTACCATTGCGGCGTCGGGGAGATGCGGAAGCAGTACCTGCCGCGCCTGCTCAAGATTGCCCACGGTGGCAGACAAACCCCAGATGCGGACGCTGGGCCGCCATCCGCGCAGCCGAGCCAGGCCCAGTTGCAGCAGCACGCCACGTTTGTTGTCCAGCAGCGCGTGCCACTCATCGACGACGATGGCCTGCAGCGCGGTCAACTGCGCCTGGGTGTCGGGGTAGCTCAACAGCAATGCCAGCGACTCGGGTGTGGTGACCAGTACCTCGGCCCTGCCCTGCCGTGCCAGGCGCTTGTCGCGGGCGCTGGCGTCGCCGGTACGCATGGCCACCGTCCACGGCAAGCCCAACCCGTCGATGGGTTCGCGCAGCGCACGGACGGTATCGCTGGCCAAGGCCCGCAGCGGGGTGACCCACAGGATGCGAACCTGCGCGGCTGGCCGGCGCCGCCCCTTGCCCGGAGCCGCAGCGCCGGCTGCGGCCTCGACCTCGGCCACGGCTTGCAGCAACGGGCCGCCCAGCATTGCCAGGGTTTTGCCACTGCCGGTGGGTGTCACCAGCAGCCCCGATTGACCTTGTCTGTAGCGGCGCCAGACCTCGCGCTGGAACGCTGCGGGCTTCCAGCCGCGTAGTGCGAACCATTGGGTCAGCGGCTGCTCGAAGCGGATGTTGCCCACTTCACGGACATTGATCATTGCGCGACCTTGCGCAGGCTTTCCAAGCGGTCGGCGTCGCCGGCGGGCTTGTCGTGACGCCAACGCACTATCCGCGGAAAACGCAACGCCACGCCCGACTTGTGTCGTTTGGACAGATTGACCGCCTCGAAGCCCAACTCGAATACCTGCAGCGGCTGCACTGCCCGCACAGGACCGTAGCGCTCGGTGCTATGTGCGCGGATCCAACGGTCGAGCTCGACGATCTCCTTGTCGTCCAGGCCCGAGTAAGCCTTGGCGATGGGCACCAGGGTGTCCCCGTCCCAGACACCGAACGTATAGTCGGTATACAGGGTGCTGCGGCGGCCATGTCCGCTCTGGGCGTACAGCAGCACGGCATCCACGGTCAGCGGATCAACTTTCCATTTCCACCAATCACCGCGCTTGCGCCCGTGCCGGTAGGGCGACTGCCGACGTTTGAGCATGAAGCCTTCCACGCCACGCTGCCGCGCTTCGTTGCGCAGCCCCGCCGCTGTGTCCCAGTCCGGCAACGCCAGCGCTGGCGACAGTTGCAGCACAGGCGAATCATGCGCGGCCAGCAGCGCGGCCAGCGATGCACGGCGCTGTTGCAGTGGCTGCTCACGAAGGTCCTGCCCGTCGAGCTCCAGCAGATCGTAAGCCATCACCCTTGCCGGCACCTGCATCATCACTTTGGGGCCGGGCTTGCGACGCTGGATGCGGGTCTGCAGCACGGTGAACGGCAACGGTTGGGGAGCGTCCTGCTGCCATGCCAGCAACTCGCCGTCGATCACCGCATCATGCGCAAGCCGCGCCAGCTCGGCTTCAATCTCGGGGAAACGCCCATCCATGCGTTCTTCCCCGCGCGACCACAGCACGATGTCGTTGCCGCGCCGGATCAACTGTACGCGTATGCCATCCCACTTCCACTCCAGCAACCAGTCATCGATTGCTCCCAGGGCACCTGGCTCCACCTCCAAGGCCGATGCCAGGAAGAAGGGATACGGCAAGCGCGTGTCGCCTGCCTGCCCAGCCTCTGCCAGGACCGCCTGCAGCGCCTCGGCGCTGGGTGCGCTGAAGCCCAGCAGGCGCTGCGCCAGCAGTGGCACATC
Organism: Stenotrophomonas sp. UBA7606; assembly: GCF_002477705.1. Classification (NCBI taxonomy): domain Bacteria; kingdom Pseudomonadati; phylum Pseudomonadota; class Gammaproteobacteria; order Lysobacterales; family Lysobacteraceae; genus Stenotrophomonas; species Stenotrophomonas sp. UBA7606. Next base: position 124,584 of record NZ_DLJW01000133.1, read on the forward strand.
CAGCCCTGACAGTTCGGCCAGGGCCTGTTGTACCAAGCCCTGCGAGACACCTACGCGCAATGCGCCCGTGAGCAGCTTGTTGAAGACGAAGCGCTCACGCATCGGCAGTTGTCGCCAGCCCCGGGTGACAACAGCCCGGCGCAGCTCCGGCGCGGCGTTGGCCACCGGCAGCAAATGCTCCCGTATCCATTCGGCCAGCCCGATATCCGGGGCCGGGTCCGTGGTTTCGTCCAGCAGCAGAGCGAGCGTTTCGGCCAGGTCACCCACCTGGTCATAGCTGGCGTCCACCAGCCACCCGGGTAGCCCGCTCTCCTCGCCTATCCACTGGCGCAGCTCACTGCTGCTGGCAATGCGCGCCTTGGCACCGCCGACTTTGCCCCCGGTGAGCAGCCACAGTGCCCAGGCCGCGTCTTCGGCAGGGGCCACACGGAAGTACGCCACCAACGCCGCGCGCTTCTGCAAGGAAGATGTACTGCGATCCAGGCGCTGGTATAGGGCGGCAAAGGCACGCATCAGTCTTCCTCGCCCCTTGCCAGCGCAAAGGTGGTCGCCTTGACGCCGCTTTCGTTGAGCATGCGCACCAGCGCGTCGGTGTTGCCATGGGTGGCGACTACCCGGCGCGCCCCTGTCTGTTGCACGGTCTGCAGCAGCGCCGGCCAATCGGCATGATCGGACAGCACGAAGCCACGGTCGTAGTTGCCACGGCGCCGGTTGCCACGCAACTGCATCCATCCGGACGCAAAGCCATGCTGGGCACGCCGGAACCGCCGCAGCCAGCTGCTGCCCGCCGCCGACGGCGGCGCGATGACCAGGCGGCCGCTGAAATCGGCGCCGCGCTCCTCCTCCGCGACCCGCCGGGTTTCCTTCATGGCGATGCCAGCCTCCCGATAGACCTGCACGCCGCTGTCCACGGCGCCATGCAGCCACACCGGGGCCGTGTCACCCAAGGCCAGCAGTTCGGCGAGCACGCGCTGCGCCTTGCCCAAGGCATAGCAGTAGAGAATGGCGGCTTCGCCGCGCGCACCGCATTCTTGCCGCCACGCCGCGATGTCGGCCACCACCGACGGCGTGTCCGGCCAGCGGTAGATGGGCAAGCCAAACGTGCATTCGGTGATGAAGGTATCGCAACGTACAGGCTCGAACGGCGCGCAGGTCGGATCGGGCTGGCGCTTGTAGTCACCGGAGGCCACCCATACCTCGCCGTCCACCTCGATGCGCACCTGTGCCGAGCCCAGCACGTGTCCCGCCGGGTGCAGTGACACCAAGGCCTTCCCCAGCCTGAACGGCGTACCGTAGGCGTGGCAGACATAGCGCTGTGCACCAAGCCGCCACTGCAACACCGGCAGGCAGGGTTGGGCCAGGTGGTAGCAGCCCATCCCTGGCCGCGCATGATCGCCGTGGCCGTGGGTGATGACCGCACACGGCACCGGGCTGCCCGGATCGATATAGAAATCCCCGGCAGGGCAATACATGCCCTCGGGTCGCAGTTCGACCAGATCACCTTGCATGTGCCGTCTTCCAGCGCAATACCTGCCCCGACCTTGCCATGGCTGCCGTGTAGACCGCGTTGGATGCCAGCACAGCGCGCTGCGGCCGCGCCCGAGGCGACGGGCCGGAGCAACAGCCTCAACTTCCACAGTCACCCGGCAACAAAGATGCGGAGCCGCGCATCGCTGCGCTAGCCCCATCTGCGCGGCTTGATGGCGCCGGGAACAGCCCGCCGAGTGCGCTCACATGCGGCCAGATGGGCTGGCCGGCGCTGGTGGAGCGCCCCGCCCTGATCAGACCTTGGGCAGGCTGCACCCGCCAGCCCAGGCTGCGCGCCCCGCCCGATTCCCATGAGGTTGCGCGACAGGAAACCGACACCAGTGGACTGGCACCGGTCTTGCATCCAGCAGGCCATGAGTCCCGAACTTGCCCTTACCGAACTGCGCGGTGGCCTGGTGACCACCCTCTGGGTGGCCGGCCCACTGCTGCTTGTTGTCCTGATCGTTGGCGTAGTGGTTGGCATCATCCAGGCCGCCACCCAGCTCAACGAGCCCACCATCGCCTTTGTCGCCAAGGCCGGCGCCTTGACCGCGGCGCTGTTCGCGCTTGGCAGCCTGCTGCTGGGCCATCTGGTGGAGTTCACCATCCTGCTGTTCCAGCGCATACCGCACCTTATCGGCTAGCCGGATGGACGCTGTCACCCGCATGGCCATCGATGGCCAGCAGGCCTTCGCCATTATCAGCACCACCTTGTGGGTGATGCTGCGGATCGGCGCGATGCTGATGGCCATGCCGATGATCGGCACCCGCGCAGTCCCGGCCAGGGTACGGGTCATGCTGGCGGTGGCGCTGTCCGTTGCGCTGGCGCCGGTGTTGCCGGCGGTGCCGTTGTTCGATGGCCTGAGCTCCACGACGGTACTCACCGTCCTGCGCGAGGTGGCAGTCGGGGTCAGCATCGGCTTCCTGTTGCGGCTGATCTTCGAGGCGGGCGCCATGGCCGGCGAAATGATAGCCCAGAGCACCGGCCTGGCCTTCGCGCAGATGGCCGACCCCATGCGCGGCGGCAGTTCCGGCGTGATCGGGCAATGGTTCTACCTGATGTTCGGCCTGCTCTTCTTTACCAGCAACGGCCATCTGGCCCTGATTTCACTGCTGGTGGACAGTTACAAGGCGTTGCCCATCGGCACCGCCCTGCCTGATCCCCATGCCCTGGCCGCCCTGGCGCCGACGCTGGCAGTGCAGATATTCCGCGGCGCCATGTCACTGGCATTGCCGCTGGTGGTGGCCATGCTGGCCATCAACCTCGCCTTTGGCGTACTTGCGCGTGCCGCGCCCGCCCTGAACCCGATGCAGCTCGGCCTGCCGGTAGCGCTGCTGCTGGGCCTGGTACTGCTGACCCTGCTGGCGGGGGAAATGGGACCGCCGGTGCAGCGCCTGTTCGACACCGCATTTGATGCCGCCCGCCAGGTAACAATGTGACATCAGCCACAGCTCGGCACTCGGGCTGTTGCATTCGTCAGCCGCCCTCTTGCTGGCTCGCTGTTACCCGAGGATAGTCCTACAGTAGCCATGGGCGGCAGGGGACAGAAAGCCGCGCGGCCCCCGTTATCGCGTTCGCGATGCGGACACCAAAAGGAGGGGTTTGATGCTAGAAGGCAGCTACAACCCGCTGTTCGTGGTGCTGTCCATCCTGGTTGCCATCCTTGCCTCGTTCACGGCACTGGACATGGCGTCCCGGGTTACCGCCACGCAACCGCGACGTACCGCCGCACGTTGGCTGCTGGCCGGTGGTGTGGCCATGGGCTGCGGCATCTGGTCCATGCATTTCGTGGGCATGCTTGCCTTCCGCCTGCCCATCCCGCTGGGTTACGACCTGTGGCTGACCCTGCAGTCGCTGCTGGTCGCCATCGCAGCATCGATTTTCGCCCTGTGGCTGGTCTCCCGCCCCACCCTGCCCCACCTGCGCCTGGCACTGGGCGCCCTGCTGATGGGCCTGGGCATTGCCTGGATGCACTACGTGGGCATGGCCGCCCTGCGCATGCAGCCGGATATCCAGTACGACCGCCTCTGGTTCGTGCTGTCCATCGTGATTGCGGTGGCCGCCTCCTGGAGCGCGCTGTATATCGCCTTCCGCCTGCGCACCGCCGAGTACGCGCTGCCGCCGCGCCTGGTCGCGGCGGCGGTCATGGGCCTGGCCATCGTAGGCATGCACTACACCGGCATGGCCGCCGCGCAGTTTCCGGAAGGCGCTGTATGTGGTGCCGCCGGCGAAGGGGGCGTACCTACCGAATGGCTGGCTGCCTGCGTGGTACTGCTGACCGTGGGCGTGATGGCTGTCGTGCTGACGATCTCGCTGTTCGAGCAGCGCATGCAGGCACGCCTGCTGCACCTGCGCAACTCGATGTTGGCGGCGTCGCTGGACGATGCCCGCAAGGAGCTGTTCCACGCCAGCCAGCACGATGCCCTGACCCGCCTGCCCAACCGGCAGCTGGTGCACGAACGCATCGAGCAGATGATCGAAGACGACAACGCGTTCGTGGTGATGTCGATCGACATGGACGGGTTCCGACACATCAACGGCACCTTCGGCGCGCAGACCGGCGACGCGGTGCTGGTCGATATATCCGAACGCCTGCGTCAGTTGCTGCCGGCCGAGGACCTGGTAGGCCGAATGGGCGGCGACCAGTTCGTGATTGCCAGTGCGCTTTCCATCCCGGCCGATATCGATGCGCAGTGCGAGCGCATCATCCTGGCCGTCAATTCGGTGCGGGTGGCCGGCCGTGACCTGCGCATGACCGGCAGCCTGGGTGTGGTCGTCCACAGCGGCGGCGGCGTGACCGCACCGCAGCTGGTGGCCATGGCGGAAACCGCCATGCGCTGTGCCAAGCAGTCCGGGCGCAACAGTCATGTCATGTTCGCCGACTGGATGAACGATACCGCCGAACAGGATGCGCGCCTGCTGGAGGATCTGCGCAAGGCCATCGGCACATCGCAGCTGTTCCTGCACTACCAGCCACGCGTGCACGCCAACAGCGGCCGCATCAGCGGTGCCGAGGCGCTGATCCGCTGGCGCCACCCCGAGCATGGCTACATACCCCCCGAACGCATCATCCGCCTGGGCGAACACAATGGCCTTATCGAAACCCTCGGCGCCTGGGTCCTTGAAGAAGCCTGCCGGCAGATGCGCAGCTGGCAGGACGCAGGGCATGACAACTGGCGCATCTCGGTCAACCTGTCGGGCCGCCAACTGGGCTCGCAGAAGCTGCTGGAGGACGTGCGCCATGCGTTGCAGCACAGCGAGCTGGCCCCCGCGCGGCTGATCCTGGAGATCAGCGAAGGCGCGGTGATGCGCGATACCGACAACGCCATCAACGTGCTGCGCAGCCTGGCCGGACTGGGGGTGGGCATCTCCATCGATGATTTCGGTACCGGCCACTCCAGCCTGCTGCACCTCAAGCGGTTGCCTGCCACCGAAATCAAGATCGACCCCGCTTTCGTCGTCTCGCTTGAGGAAAGCGACGAGGACGTGGTCATCGTGTCGGCCATCGTCGCCCTGGCTCACGCCCTCAACCTGCAGGTGGTTGCCGAAGGTATCGAGACCCCGGGGCAGCGCGCCTATGTGGAACGGCTGGGCTGTGATCACCTGCAGGGCTACCTGCTGGGCCGCCCGGTGAGCGCCGAGAACTTCATGCGCCTGCACAGCGGCGATGCCCGCCAGGCAGCACTGGATGCCCGGCTGACATCGCTGCAAGGGGCGGCCGATCCCCTCTGAACCAGGTTAGCGGCTGCGCTGGCTGTGAAGCTGTCAATGCCCGGCTACCCTGCAAACCGGCCGCCGCTGGCATATCGGCTCAGCGGTCGACACCGTGCCCACCCGGCATCGGCCAAGTGGAATGGTTCTTGCACCGCTTCGATGACACCCTCATCCAAGCCGTGCAATGTCCGAAAACGAACAGGCCGGGGAAAAAACCGAACTTCCCACCGAAAAACGTCTGCGCGAGGCCCGCGAACAAGGCAATATCCCCCGCTCCCGTGAGCTGGCGACCGCCGCCGTTTTCGTCGCCGCGGTGGTGGGGCTGTATGCCCTGTCCGGCAGCATGGGCGGCTCGGCCCGGGAGTGGATGAGGGCCGCGCTTTCCCCCGACCCTGCCCTTCTCGACACCCCCAATGCACTGTTCGGCCACGCTGGCTGGATGCTGCTCAGGTTGATGCTGGCTTTCAGCCCGCTGCTGCTGATCTGCGTGGGCGCCGGCTTCATCGCCCCGGTGCTGATGGGCGGCCTGCGCTTTTCCAACAAGGCGCTGATGCCCGACCTCAACCGCCTGAATCCGATGACCGGATTCAAGCGCCTGGTCGGGCCGGAAGCCCTGGCCGAGCTGGTCAAATCCCTGTTGCGGGTGGCCTTTGTCGGCACGGCCGCCGGCCTGTGCCTGTGGCAAGGCGCGCAGGCCCTGCGCGGGTTGCTGCACCAGCCACTGGAATCGGCCATCGGCCACGGCCTGGGTTTCACCCTCAAGCTGCTGCTGGCTACCGCTGGCGCCATGGCGCTGCTGGCCGCCATTGACGCGCCGTACCAGAAGTGGAACTGGCTGCGGAAATTGAAAATGACCCGCGAGGAGCTGCGCCGCGAGCTGAAGGAAAGCGAAGGCAGCCCGGAAGTGAAGGGCCGCATCCGGCAGATGCAGATGCAGCTTTCGCAGCGACGGATGATGGAAGCGGTGCCCAGCGCGGACGTGGTGCTGGTCAACCCCACCCACTACGCGGTTGCCCTGAAGTACGAAAGCGGGCGCATGAATGCCCCCACCGTGGTGGCCCGCGGCGTGGACGAACTGGCCCTGCGCATCCGCCAGGTGGCCGACGGCAACAAGGTCGCCATCGTCTCTGCCCCGCCTTTGGCACGCGCCTTGTATCGGGAGAGCCAACTCGGCAAGGAAATCCCCGTGAGACTGTATTCGGCCGTCGCCCAGGTCCTGTCCTACGTCTACCAGCTACGCCAGTGGCGTACCGGCCCGATGCCCCAGCTGCCTTCCCTCGAGGTTGAGGAATTCGCCAAGGGGGCACAGCCATGAGCAACGCCGCCAACGGCATGTCCGCCCGCCGCCTGCTGGAAATGCTGCGCCAGGGCATCGGCGCTCCGCTGATCGTGCTTGCCCTGCTGGCCATGGTGGTGGTGCCGCTGGCCCCGCCGGTGCTGGATGCCTTGTTCAGCCTCAACATCGCCATCTCGTTGATGGTGCTGCTGGCCGTGGTGTATGTGAAGCGGCCACTGGATTTCACCATTTTCCCCATCGTGCTGCTGGTCACCACCATGCTGCGCCTGGCACTGAACGTGGCCTCCACCCGCGTCATCCTGCTCAACGGCCAAGACGGCCATGAGGCCGCGGGCAAGGTGATTGCCGCCTTCGGCGAGTTCGTCATCGGCGGCAACTACGCGGTCGGCATCGTGGTGTTCGCCATCCTGACCATCATCAACTTCGTGGTGATCACCAAGGGTGCCGGCCGCGTGTCGGAAGTGACTGCCCGCTTCATTCTGGATGCCATGCCCGGCAAGCAGATGGCGATCGACGCCGACCTCAACGCCGGTTTGCTGACGCGCGAGGAAGCCAAGCTGCGCCGCGAGGAAGTCCGCGAGGAAGCCGACTTCTACGGCGCGATGGACGGCGCCAGCAAGTTCATCCGCGGTGATGCCATTGCCGGCATCCTGATCCTGTTCATCAACATGCTTGGCGGCTTGGCCGTGGGCGTGATGCAGCACGGCATGCCGTTCGGCGATGCTGCCGCCACCTATACCCTGCTTTCCATCGGTGACGGCCTGGTGGCACAGCTGCCGGCCCTGCTGGTGTCCAGTGCGGTGGCCATGCTGGTCACGCGCGCCTCGCGCTCACAGGACATGAGCCAGGCGATGATGGGCCAGGTGTTCGGCCAGTACCGTGCGCTGGCCATCGCCGCCGGCATCATCGGTCTGGTCGGCCTGGTGCCGGGCATGCCCAACCTGGCCTTCCTCAGCCTGGCCGCCGTGCTCGGCTTCCTGGCCTGGAAGTTCTGGAAGCGCGATGTTGCCGAATCCGCCAGCAAGGCGGCGGCAGCCAGCACTGCCGCGGAGGGTACCCTCAATGCACTGGGCCAGCCGCAACCGGCGCCGACCGCCGAACTGAGCTGGGACGAACTGCGCCCGGTGGATCCGTTGGGGCTGGAGGTCGGTTACCGGCTCATCCCGCTGGTCGACAAGGCCCAGGGCGGCGAGTTGATGGCACGCATCAAGGGGGTACGGCGCAAGCTCACCCAGGACCTGGGCTTCCTGATCCCGCCGGTGCACATCCGCGACAACCTGGAACTGCAGGCCAGCAGCTACCGTCTGCTGGTGCACGGGGTACCGGTAGCCACCGCCGACATCCATCCCGACCGCGAACTGGCGCTGGACCCGGGCAGCGCCATGGGCAAGCTGGACGGCATTGCCGGCAAGGATCCGGCATTCGGCCTGGATGCCACCTGGATCCAACCCCATCAGCGCGCCCAGGCCGAATCGCTGGGCTATACGGTGGTTGATCCGGCCACCGTCATTGCCACCCACCTGTCGCACCTGATCCGCGAGCACGCGCCGGAGTTGCTGGGCCACGAAGAAGTGCAGCAGTTGCTGGCCACCCTCGCCAAGACTGCGCCCAAGCTGGCAGAGGATCTCTCGCCCAAGGCCTTGCCGCTGTCCACCGTGGCGCGCGTGCTGCAGAACCTGCTGGTGGAGCGCATCCCGGTACGCCAGCTGCGCAAGATCGCCGAGGCGCTGGTGGAAACCGCACCGGTCACCCAGGACCCGACGGCGCTTACCGCCGCCGTGCGCAATGCGCTGGGCCGCTTCATCGTGCAGGAGATCGCCGGGATGTCGCCGGAGCTGCCGGTATTCACGCTCAACCCGCAATTGGAACGGGTTTTGCAGGAGTCCACGCAAGGCAATGGTGCCGCACTGGAACCCGGTCTCGCCGAACGCCTCCACCAGAGTCTTGCCGACTGCGTCGGCAAGCAGGAGGCCCGCAACGAGCCCGCGGTCGTGCTGGTACCGGCGCCGGTCCGCGCCGCGCTGGCGCGCCTGGTCCGACATAGCGTGCCGTCGCTGTCGGTCCTGGCCTACAGCGAGGTGCCGGAGGACAAGCGCCTGAAGCTGGTCGGCACGATCAGCTGAGGCGCGGCCCACCGGCAACGCGACAGAAAACAGACACCTGACCCGATCCCGCAACAACCGCGCACGAAGGAGCCCGCCACGCCATGTTCCACATCGCCAACGCCACGCCTTCGCCGCAGCCCCACTCCCGGTACCAGAACATGAAGATCAAACGTTTCGTCGCCGCCGACATGCGCACCGCCATGAACCTGGTCCGCAAGGAACATGGGCCTGACGCCGTGATCCTGTCCAACCGCCGGATCGAGGAAGGCGTCGAGATCGTGGCGGCCGCGTACTACGACGAAACCGCAGTGCAGCAGGCGCTGGAAGCCACCCGCCCGGCACCGCCGGCACCGGCCAAGCCGCGCAGCGCCGCCGAAGCCATCATGGCGGCGGTAACCCGTCGTAAGGCGCCGGCGCAGGAACCGGTCGTGGCCACCGCGTCGGCCGTGGCCGCGCTGGCGCGCTCCGCGGTGGGGGCCACTGGCCGCTCCATCGACAACAGCATCGAGCTGGCCCCGGGCAGCCGCTTTGCAGCGTTGCTCAAGGTACCTGCCGCCGAACCCAGCGCCACCGCAGCGCGGCAGGTGTTCGCCACCTTGCCGGCCAGCGCCGACGAGCCGCCGGTGGTACCTGCCTTCCGTCCCGTCGGCAGCGCTGTCAAATCCCCAGCACTGGTGGAGGACAGCGTCAGCTTCTCGGCCCACGCGGCGGCGGCCACGGTCCATGCGGAACGTCCGCAGGGCCGGGCCCAGTTCCAGATCGACCCGCCGCTGCCGGTACAGGCACAGGCACCACAATTCACCGCGCCCGTAGCTGCATCGGCCGCGATGGAACCGGTTGTGGCTGCTGCAGTTGCCGCCGCCGTGCCGCCGCTGGTTGCTGTCAGCGCGCCCGCTGCCCCGCTTGCCATCGCACCGGCCCCTGTCGCTGCCCCTGCCCTTGCCTCCGTTCCCGCCCCGGTAGCGGTTGCCGCCGCGCCGCGCGACGACGAACAGCTGCTGCAGCTGCGCCAGGAAGTAGCCGGCATGCGCCATCTGATCGAGCGCGAGATGAATCGCTTCACCGACGAACGCCTGCGCGGCAGTGCGGTGCGCGCCAATGCACTGGACCTGATGGACGAGTATGGCTTCGACGCCGGGCTGGCCCGCGACGTCGCCATCCAGATCCCGGCCGATACCGATCCCACCCGTGCCCGCGGCCTGATGCTGGGGCTGATCTCCAGGAAGCTGCCGATCGCCCCCAGCGATCCGATCGAAACCGGCGGTGTCATTGCCCTGGTCGGCCCCACCGGCGCCGGCAAGACCACCACCATCGCCAAGCTGGCCTCGCGCTTTGCCGAAGCCCACGCCGCACGTGACGTCGCCCTTGTCACCACCGACACCCAGCGCATCGGCGCCCGCGAACAGTTGTATGGCTTTGGGCGCCAGCTCGGCATCGCCGTGCACGAGGCCAACAGCGGCACCGATCTCAACCAGCTGCTGCACAAGCTGGCCGACTACAAGCTGGTGCTTATCGACACCGCCGGCCTGGGCCAGCGCGACCGTGCCCTCACCGCCCAGCTGCAGTGGCTGCGTGCCGCCGGCCAGATCCGCACCCTGCTGGTGCTGCCGGCCAACACCAGCTTCCAGGACATGGATGAAGTGGTGCGCCGCTTCAGCGCCGCCAACCCGCAAGGGGTAGTGCTGACCAAGCTGGACGAGACCGGCCGCTTCGGGTCGGCCCTGTCGGTGGCCGTGGACCACCGCCTGCCGATCACCTGGGTGACCGACGGCCAGGACGTGCCGGAAGACCTGTACCGGGCCTCGGCCGCAAATCTTGTACTTCGCCTTGAAGATTTGCGCCGCGCGGCCGATATGCCCTGCAACCCGGAGTTGAACAATGCAGTCGCGTGAGTACGCCAAGCTGACCAATACCTTCCCGTTGTCGGCCACCCGCCGCGAGCCAGCCGGCCCGGTGCGCACCATCGCGGTGACCGGCGGCAAGGGCGGTGTGGGCAAAACGAACGTCTCGGCCAACCTGGCCGTGGCGCTTGCCGGCATGGGCAAACGCACCCTGCTGCTGGACGCCGACCTGGGCCTGGCCAACATCGACGTGGTGCTCGGCCTGCAGCCCAAGCACACCCTGGCCGACCTGGTCGCCGGGCGCGCCAGCCTGGAAGACGTCATCATCGAAGGCCCCAACGGCGTGCTGGTGGTACCGGCGGCTTCCGGTCGCCGCCACATGGCCGAGCTGCAGCCGGCCGAGCACGTGGGCCTGGTCAACGTGTTCTCCGAGCTGGAGCGCGACCTCGATGTGATGATCATCGACACTGCCGCCGGCATCAACGACAGCGTGTTGACCTTCTGCCAGGCCGCGCAGGACACCGTGGTGGTGGTCTGCGACGAGCCCGCCTCCATCACCGACGCCTACGCGCTGATCAAGGTGCTCTCGCGCGAGCGCGGTGTGGACCGCGTGCAGGTGGTGGCCAACATGGCCCGCGACCCCAACGAAGGCCGCGCCCTGTACGAAAAGCTGGTGCGTGTCTGCGAGAAGTTCCTCATCGATGTCTCGCTGAACTACCTGGGCTGCGTGCCGCAGGACGACTGGCTGCGCCTGTCGGTGCAGCGCCAGCAGCCGGTGGTGAAGCTGTACCCGTCCGCGCCGGCGGCGCTGGCCATCCAGGAGATCGCACGCCGCACCTCCCGTTGGCAGGCACCGACCGCACCGCGCGGTGGCGTCGAGTTCTTCCTGGAACGCATCCTCCAGCAGAAGGTGAGCGCATGAACAACGCCGCAGCCCAGTACCGTGAGGTCCAGCGCAACGCGGCCAATGACTGCATTGCCCGCCACGCCGACCTGGTACGCCGCATCGCTCATCACCTGGCTGCCCGCCTGCCCGCCAGTGTCGAGGTCGACGACCTGATCCAGGCCGGCATGATGGGTCTGATCGAAGCCTCGCGCAGCTACGACGCCGAGCAGGGCGCCTCGTTCGAGACCTATGCGTCCATCCGCATCCGTGGCTCGATGATCGACGAAATCCGCCGTGGCGACTGGGTGCCGCGTTCGGTGCACCGTCGTGCCCGCGATGCCGCCGCCACCATCCGCCGCCTGGAGCAGGCTTCCGGCCGTGCTGCCAGCGCCACCGAAGTGGCGCAGGCCATGGACATGCCGCTGCCCGAATACATGCGTCTGGTCGAAGACGCATCGCGTGGCCAGGTGCTGAGCCTGGAGTCGCGCATCGAGGATCAGGGCGAGCTGGATACCCCTACCACCGGCGGCCCCACCCCGCAGCAGATGCTTGAACGCAGCCAGTTCGGCGCCGAGTTGGGCAAGGCCATCGGCCTGCTGCCCGAGCGCGAGCAGCTGGTGCTGTCGCTGTACTACGAGCAGGAACTGAACCTGAAAGAGATCGGCGCGGTGCTCGGTGTGAGCGAGTCGCGGGTTTGCCAGATCCACGGCCAGGCGATGCTGCGCCTGCGTGGGCGGCTGAAGATTTTCGAGTCGGCCGACGCCGGGCTCGAGGAACACTAAGAGGAATATCTTTTGAACAAGAACATGCGCATCCTGATCGTCGACGATTTCTCGACCATGCGCCGCATCGTCAAGAACCTGCTCGGCGACCTGGGCTTCACCAACACCGCCGAAGCCGAGGACGGGCATGCCGCGCTGGCCCTGCTGCAGAGCCAGCCGTTCGATTTCGTGGTCACCGACTGGAACATGCCGGTCATGACCGGCATCGAGCTGCTCAAGGCCGTGCGTGCCGACCCCAAGCTCAAGACCCTGCCGGTGCTGATGGTCACCGCCGAAGCCAAGCGCGAGCAGATCATCGAGGCCGCCCAGGCCGGCGTCAACGGCTACATCATCAAGCCGTTCACCGCGCAGACCCTGGAAGAAAAGCTGGGCAAGATCTTCGAACGCCTGGCAGCGAGCGCCTGATGGACGATCTGGCGCAATCGCTGAGCGACAAATCGGCCCTGGTGCAACGCCTGCAGGATGCGCTTGCCGCGCTGGAAAGCGGTGACGAAGCGGCGTGGCGCCAGGAAATCGACGCGCTCGCAGCGCTGCGTACCCAGCCGATGATGGCCGGGCTGGGCCGCCTGGCCCGCGAGCTGGGCCAGGCCCTGGGCGAGCTGCCCAGCGTGCCCAGCGAAGCCGGCGAGTTGGACGACGCCTGCGCGCGCCTGGACCACGTGGTGGAGATGACCGAACAGGCCACCCATCGCACCCTGGACCTGGCCGAAGAGTGCCGTGCGCTGACCGAGCGCCTGCGTGCCGACGGGCTCAATGCCGACCAGGGCGAGATCCTGGACCGCATCCGCCACAACCTCACCGAGGTGGCCCTTACCCAGAGCTACCAGGACCTGACCGGGCAGATCATCCGTCGCGTTGTCGGCATCGTCCGGCGCGTCCACGAAGGCTTTGGCGCACTCGGCCTACCACCGCCGGAAGACCCGGCCCGCAACAACGGGCTGGCCGGTCCCGCGGTGGACGGCCTGGACCGCCACGCCGTGTCCCAGCATGACGCCGACGACCTGCTGTCGGACCTGGGGCTGTAAGCCATGAGCACGTTCGCCGACGACATCGCCGCCGATTTCATCCTCGAAGCGCAGGAGATCCTCGATCGACTCGGCGAGCAGCTGGTGACGCTGGAGCAGGCACCGGAAGATGCCGACCAGCTCAATGCCGTGTTCCGCGGCTTTCACACGCTCAAGGGCGGTGCCGGTTTTTTGTCGATCACGCCGATGGTCGAGCTGTGCCATGCCGCCGAGGAAGCCTTGGGCATGGCCCGCTCTGGCAAGGGCCAGCTGCTGGCACACCATTTCGACGCCGCCCAGCAATCACTGGATTGGCTGCAGGCCATGCTCGACGCGGTGTCCTCCGGCACCGAGCCCGGGCATGCGCCGGCCGCATTGATCGCCCAGTTCGACATGGGCAGCGCGCCTTCACCGGCACCGGTCAAAGCCGCAGCAGCGCCTGCCGGCAGTGATCTGATCAGCGAGGATGAATTCGAAGCCCTTCTCGATCAGTTGCACGGCACGGCCGCGCCAAGCGCTGTCGCCACAACCGCCGCCGATGACCTGATCAGCGAGGACGAGTTCGAAGCCTTGCTGGACAAGCTGCATGCCGGCGCTGCGCCCGGCGCAGGCACACCAGCGGCCGTGGCACCTGCCGCCGCGCCGGCGGCCGCCAGGCCCGCGCCCACGCCCAGCGCAGCCGCAGCACCACCTGCAGCCAAACCTGCCACCGCGAAAGCCGCCGAGCCCGAGCACACGGTGCGCGTGGATACCAAACGGCTGGACGCGATCGTCAACCTGATCGGCGAACTGGTGCTGTCGCGCAATCGGCTCAAGACACTGCGTACACGGCTCAAGGACGAAGAGCTGGACCGCGCCGTATCCACCCTGGACATCGCCACTGCACGCCTGCAATCGGCAGTGATGCGCACCCGCATGCAACCGGTGGGCAAGGTGTTTTCGCGCTTCCCAAAGGTGGCGCGTGATGTCGCCCGCTCCTTGCAGAAGGAAGTGGACCTGGAGTTGATCGGCGCCGACACCGAGCTGGACCGCAACCTGGTGGAAGCGCTGGCTGACCCCTTGGTGCACCTGGTCCGCAACGCCATCGATCACGGCGTGGAAGGCCCCGACCTGCGCGAAGCACAGGGCAAGCCGCGGATGGGCCGGGTACGCCTGTCTGCCCAGCAGGAAGGCGACTACGTCAGCATCGAAGTGCAGGATGACGGTGCCGGCATCGATCCCGAGCGCCTGCGCAACAAGGCACGCGAAAAAGGCCTGATCGACCCGGAAGCTGCCGCCCGCCTGAGCAGCGAGGAATGCCTGCACCTGGTGTTCCTGCCTGGTTTCTCGACCAAGCAGCAGGTGACCGACATCTCCGGCCGTGGTGTCGGCATGGACGTGGTGCAATCGCGCATCCGCGAGCTCAGCGGCCAGATCCAGATCCAGTCCGAACTGGGCCGTGGCAGCCGCTTCCTGATCCGCGTGCCGCTGACCCTGGCCATCCTGCCGACCCTGCTGGTGCAGGCCGGCGACGATGTCTACGCCCTGCCCTTGGCCCGTGTGATGGAGGTATTGCATGCCCCCGCCACCTCGCTGGGCTGGTTCGATGGCCGTGCCGTGCTGGACCGCAAGAGCCATACCCTGGCACTGGTGGACCTGCGCGACTGGCTCGGCGTTCCGCCCACCCCGTCCACCCTGCTGACCATCGTGGTGCTGCAGATGGGCGAAACCCGTTTTGGCCTGGTCGTCGACCAGGTGCGCGGCCGCGAGGAAGTGGTGATCAAGCCCCTGCCCCGCGCCCTGCGCGGCCTCAAGGGCTATGCCGGCGCCACCCTGATTGGCGATGGCCGCATGGCGCTGATCCTGGATGTGGATGGGTTGCGTGGAGGACAGGGGTGAGCGATCTCCTGATTGCACCGACAGCGTTCGCGATCCCGTCAGTCCCCTCTTTCGCCTGCGGGAGAGGGCGCCCCGCGAAGGGGCGGGTGAGGGGCGCTTTCAGCTTGTAACGCAGAAAGCTGCCCTCAGCCCCCCCCACTTCTCCCACACGCGGGAGAGGGGCTCAAGCAAAGCCCTGATTCAAGACCGCTCCAACCAGGCCGATATACGCACCATGGACCGACTCAGCATCATTGGACTCTTCCTCGCCCTCGCCTCGCTGGTGGGTGGCAGCATCCTCAAGGGCGCCGGCCTGTCCTCGCTGTGGTCACCGGCTGCGTTCGTGATCGTGATCGTCGGCACCGTCGCCGCCATCCTGCTGCACACCTCGCCTGCCGTGTTCAAGCACGCGTTCAAGATCGTGCGCTGGGTGATCCGCCCGCCGGCCAGCGACCGCCAGGCACTGGTGCAGCAGATCGTGGACTGGAGCAACATCGCCCGCCGCCAGGGCCTGCTCGGGCTGGAGCCACAGGTGGACCTGCAGGACGACCCCTTCATTCGCAAGGGCCTGCAGCTGGTGGTGGACGGGGTGGAACCGGAGACCATCCGCCACATGATGGAAATCGAACTGGGCAGCCAGGAGCAGCAGGACCTGGCCGCCACCAAGGTGTTCGAAGGCATGGGCATCTATGCGCCCACCCTGGGCATCATAGGCGCGGTGCTGGGCTTGATCGCGGTAATGAAAAACCTTGCCGACCCCAGCAAGCTCGGCCACGGCATCGCCGCGGCATTCACCGCCACCATCTATGGCATCGCCTCGGCCAACCTGTTGTTCCTGCCGGTCTCGGCCAAACTCAAGGGCGTTATCGCCAACAGCAGCCGCGAGCGCGAGATGGTCATCGAAGGCCTGATCGCCATTGCCCAGGGCGAGAACCCGCGCAATATCGAAAACAGCCTGGCCGGCTTCGTGAACTGAACCATGGCCCGTCGCAAGCACCACGAAGAGCACGCCAACCACGAAGCATGGGCCATCCCCTATGCCGACCTGATGACCCTGCTGCTCGCCTTCTTCGTGGTCATGTATGCCATTTCTTCATTGAACGAGGGCAAGTACCGGGTCATGGCCGATGCCCTGACCACTGCCTTCGGCGGCGCGCCGCGTACCATCACCCAGGTACAGGTAGGCAACATGCAGATCCAGGGTGGCGGCCACGACACTCCGTCGGTGATCCGCTCACCCAGCATGACCGGCGGTGCCATGGCCGACCCTACCCAGCTGCCATCGATGGCATCGCATATGCGCATGCCGGTTTCGGCCCATAACCGCGAGCAACTGGAACGCGCCGAGCGCCAGCTCGGGCAGATCGCCAACCGCCTGAGCGAAGCGCTGGCACCGCTGGTGAAGCAGGGTGTGATCACCGTGCGCCGCACCGAACTGTGGATCGAAGTGGAGATCAACAGCGACATCCTGTTCGGCACCGGTTCGGCCGCCCTCGACGCCGACGCCCGTGACACCCTGGGCAAACTGGCCGATGTGTTGCTGGACGCACCCAATGGGGTGCGCGTGGAAGGCCATACCGACAACCTGCCCATCGCCACCGCGCAGTTCCCGTCCAACTGGGAATTGTCCGCAGCCCGCGCCGCCAGCGTCGTGCATCTGTTTGCCGACCACGGCGTGCAACCGCAGCGCCTGGCGATGGTGGGCTATGGCGAGTTCCGCCCCCGCGAAAGCAATGACGCGGCGGCCGGGCGCAACCGCAACCGCCGGGTGATGGTCATCATCCTGGCCGACCAGGCCGGCGCCGCAAGCCTGCCTGCCAGTGCCACCGCCAGTGCGGAGGAGCCGGCGCCGAGCGGCGGCGGCAGCACGGCAGGCACTGCCAATGCCGGTGTACCGGCAGTAATTGAAGGAGTTCACTGATGCGTACCTGGGCCATTGCCAATCAGAAGGGTGGCGTCGGCAAGACCACAACCACGCTGTCGCTGGGCCGCGGCCTGGCCGCGCGAGGCTACAAGGTACTGCTGATCGATCTGGACCCGCACGCCTCGCTGACCCGTGCCTTTGGTGTTGCGGTGGAGCCAGTGCCGCAGGGCGTCCAGGAGCTGTTCGCCACCCCGCCCCACGCCATCGCCGAACTCAGCCGCAACAGCGCCATCCCCGGTCTGGATTACCTGTGCGCGCAAGCCTCGCTGGCGACGCTGGAGCGCCGTAGCGCCAACCAGCCGGGCCTCGGCCTTGCCCTGCAGCAGGCCTTGGCACGCCACGGCGAGCACCACGACTACATCCTGCTCGACTGTGCTCCCACGTTGGGCCTGCTGATGATCAACGCGCTGGCTGCTGCCGATCGCCTGATCATCCCCACCCAGGCCGAACCACTGGCGCTGCATGGCCTGGATGGCATGGTCCGCACCGGCGAAATGGTTGAGCGCTCGCGCAAGCGCCCGCTGCCGATCTCGGTGTTGCCCACCCTGTTCGACCGTCGCACCCGCGCTGGCAACGAGACCCTCAAGCTGATGCAGGACACCCACGGCCAACGCGTCTGGGAAGATGCCATCCCGGTGGACACCCGCATCTGCAACCCCGCGGCGCTCACCGTACCGCTGCTGGGCGACGATTATCCGGGACGCGGCATGGCCGCCTACCGCCGCGCCTTGGATTGGTTGCTGGCCGACGAGGCCGCGCAGCTGGAGCGCGCGGCATGAGCAGCAACGATGTGCTGGATGACTACCTGGGCGAGCTGCTGCGTGAAGCGGTTCCTGCGGCCGCACCGCCAACGCCGGTAGCAGCTGCCGTACCTGGTGATACGCCAGAGCTGGAAGCCGCCTTCGAAGCGGCGCTGGCCGAAATTGAGGCAGCCAAGGCCGTCGCTCCTGCCTCAACCTTGGTGCCCGGCGACACGCCCGAGCAGGAAGGCGCATTTGAGGCCGCGCTGGCCGGGGCGGACGCCACCACCAGCAAACCCGTTGCCGTACCCGCTGACAGTGATGCGCTGCAGGCCGCCTTCGACGATGCGCATGCTGCGGCGCTTGCCGCCAAGCAGGGCCGCGAACCCACCTGGGACGACCTTCCCGACGAAGTGATCTACGAGGCCAGCGCCGCCGAAAGCAGCGGCATGGCGCACAGCGACACGCCCAGCCTGCAGGCAGCCTTCGAGGTTGCCGCAGGGCGACCGGCGCCGTCAGTGGCACCGCGCTCCCACCCAGCGCTCGCCGTGCGCCCCACCAGCTGGCAGGAACTGCAGGCACAGGCCCAGCGCCCGCCTACGCCGACCGCACACCAACGCCGCGCCAGTGAGCGCGCCTCGCGCTGGCTGCGCCTGCGCTGTGGCCAGCAGACCTATGCGCTGGAATTGTTGAAGGTGCAGGAAGTGGTATTGCCGGTGCCGTTGCTGGCGTTACGCGGCACTGGTGCTTCGATGCTGGGCATCATGAACCTGCGCGGCCAGGTCGTGCCGGTGATGGACCTGTGCACCCACCTGGGCATGGCCAGCTCCGCAGAGGATGGCCAGACCCGCATCGTGGTGCTGGAGGAGAACGGCGAAACACTGGGCCTGCGCGTGTCGGCGGTGGAAGACGTGGCCAGCCTCACCGATTCGCAGATAGAGCCCCCGGACACCGCACGCATCTGCCAGATATCCAACGAACTTTTCCGCGGGGTCGCCCGCCTGGGTGCGCAACCGATGATCCTGCTCGACGCCACCCGCCTGCTGCAGTGATTGCAAGCACCGCTTGCACAGACCCGGCGTCCTCCTCTCATGCCACCGGCGCGAGCGGTGCGCAGCCTCCTGCAGGGGGCTCGTTCAGGCAATACGTTCGGCGCAGCCTGGGGGAAGGCCGGGAAGGCTGCCATCTGCGGCCCGCAGCAGGAGTGTGCCGTAGTTAACACTATCAATCGTCTCCCTAAAGTTACCCGCGTGAGCGCCGCTATCCCTCCCAGTAACGTTTGTCCGGAGCAACGATGAGCACTGTGGCCCTGTCGCAGGATCTCGGTATCGAGTCCAC
Source organism: Stenotrophomonas sp. UBA7606 (assembly GCF_002477705.1). Lineage (NCBI taxonomy): Bacteria > Pseudomonadati > Pseudomonadota > Gammaproteobacteria > Lysobacterales > Lysobacteraceae > Stenotrophomonas > Stenotrophomonas sp. UBA7606. The sequence continues at coordinate 143,600 of NZ_DLJW01000133.1, forward strand.
CAGCGACCTGAAGCAACAACTGGCCCCGCACCTGGCCCAGGCCGGGGAACTGCGGCTGGACGCCGGCCAGGTCAGCCGCGTGCACACCGCCGCCATGCAGGTGCTGTGCGCCTTCGTGCTGGCGCGGCGCCAGGCCGGGCACGGCACCGTCTTCGACAATGTTACCGATACCTTCCGTGACGCCGCGCGCCTGCTCGGTGTCCTCCAGGCCCTTGGCCTGGAAGCAACCCCTGACACATTGAAATCTGTGGAGAACGCTGCATGAGCGCACGAATCCTGGTGGTGGATGACTCGGCGTCGATGCGCCAGATGGTCGCATTCGCCCTCACCTCGGCCGGCTTTTCGGTTGAAGAAGCCGAAGATGGCGCCGTGGCCCTGGGCCGCGCCAAGGGCCAGCGCTTCAACGCGGTGGTCACCGACGTCAACATGCCGAACATGGACGGCATCTCGCTGATCCGCGAACTGCGCCAGCTGCCGGACTACAAGTTCACCCCGATGCTGATGCTCACCACCGAGTCCGCCGCCGACAAGAAATCCGAGGGCAAGGCTGCCGGTGCCACCGGCTGGCTGGTCAAGCCGTTCAACCCGGAACAGCTGGTCGCCACCGTACAGAAAGTCCTGGGCTGATACGCCCACCTGCCCCACCCGATCGGATACCGCGCCATGAGCATGGACCTGCAACGTTTCCACGCCACCTTCTTCGAGGAAAGCCGCGAAGGGCTGGATGCGATGGAAGCTGGGCTGCTGGCGCTGGAAGACGGCGTGCAGGACCCGGAAGTCATCAACTCGGTGTTCCGTGCCGCCCACTCGATCAAGGGCGGCGCCGGCACGTTCGGCTTCGAGGCGATCGCCGCGCTGACCCACGTGCTGGAAACCCTGCTGGACGAGCTGCGCGCCGGCAAGCGCGCCTTGGAAGGCACCGCGGTCGACGCCATGCTTGCATCGGTGGACGTGCTGCGCGCCCTGCTGCGCGAGGCCGAGCATGGCCAAGCAGCCGACCCGGCGGCCGTCAAGGCCGTCACCGACCGTCTGCAGGCGGTGCTGGCAGGCACTGCCCCCGTCGCCGCGGCAGCGGCCAAGCAGGACGAAACACCGGACGCCTGGCAGATCGGCTTTGTACCTGCCCCTTCACTGTTCATGAGCGGCAATGATCCGCTGCGCATCATCCGTGAACTGGAAACCCTGGGTGCACTGCATGTGGAGCCGCGCATGGAGCGGTTGCCTGGCTTCGAGCAGTTGGATCCGCTGGAAGCCTACCTGGCCTGGGATCTGGGCCTGGTTGGCAAGGTGCCGCGCAGCCGCATCGAAGACACGTTTGCCTGGGTGGTCGACGACTGCGAACTCGACATCCGCCCGGCCGCCCCGCCCAGCCTGGCGGTAACAGCCCCTGAGCCCACAGCCGCCGCCGTCACTGCCGCCACCGCCGAGCCCGCGAAGGCGGCAACAGGCAACAATCACGACGCCGAAACCTCCATCCGCGTCAGCGTGGACAAGGTGGACGCACTGATCAACCTGGTTGGTGAGCTGGTCATTACCCAGGCCATGCTCAAGCAGGTGTCCGGCGGCCTGGACCCGGTGCATGCCGAGCGCCTGTTCGCGGGCCTGGATCTGCTGGAACGCAATACCCGTGACCTGCAGGAGGCCGTCATCGGCGTGCGGATGTTGCCGGTGGACGCGGTGTTCCGTCGCTTCCCCCGCCTGGTCCGCGACCTGTCCAGCCGCCTCGGCAAGCAGGTGCGCCTGCGCACCATCGGCGAAGGTACCGAGCTGGACAAGGGCCTGATCGAGAAAATCGCCGACCCACTGGTCCACCTGGTACGCAACTCCATCGATCACGGGCTGGAGATGCCGGATGTCCGCCGCGAGGCCGGCAAGGACGAAACCGGCACCATCACCCTGGCCGCGTCACACCAGGGCGGCCATATCGTGATCGAGGTCAGCGATGACGGCCGCGGCCTCAACCGCGACAAGATCCTGGCCAAGGCCAGCGAGCGCGGCATCAGCATTCCCGACAGCCCGACCGACGCGCAGGTCTGGGACCTGATCTTCCAGCCGGGTTTCTCCACCGCCGATGCAGTCACCGAGCTGTCCGGTCGCGGCGTTGGCATGGACGTCGTACGCCGCAACATCCAGGCCCTGGGCGGCGAAGTGCAGCTGGAAAGCCGCACCGGTGCCGGCACCCGCGTATTGATCCGACTGCCGCTGACCCTGGCTATCCTCGATGGCATGACGGTATCGGTGGCCGGGGAAACCCTGATCCTGCCATTGGCCTACGTGCTGGAAGCCTTGCAGCCGCAGGCCGACGACATCCGCACGATGGCCGGCGAAGGTCGCGTATTAAGGGTCCGCGGTGAGTACCTGCCAATCCTGTCGCTGGGCGACTACTACGGCTACCCCGGCAATGCCACTTCCGATCCGTTGGTGGTCGTGGTGGAAGGCGATGGCCAGAAGATCGCGCTGGAAGTGGACGAACTGCTGGGCCAGCAGCAGGTTGTGGTCAAGAACATCGAGAACAACTACCGTCGCATCAGTGGCGTGTCTGGTGCCACCATCCTGGGTGACGGCCGGGTCGCCCTGATCGTCGATATCGGGGGCCTGGTGCGTTCGCTGCGCGCCCCGCAGGCCGCCTGACCTGCCCGTGGCAGAAGCGGCGCAAGCCGCGACGCCCACTTTCCAAGCCCGCTGCGCCCTGCCCTGTAGCAACGGCGCAGGGCGCGAGCGCATAGGCGCACCCCTCCTGCAGTTGCTCCACACGCCAGCCTGAAGTCGCTGTGCAGCGCGCTTGGCAAAAACGCCTTACCCAAGCCTGCAATAAACGCTTAAGAACCACCGCCATCGCGCCGATACCGCTGACCAAGACGGTACGCAAGACTTCGCCACGGCCCATTTCGGCCCTTCTCGATCCCGCCCGCGACCTGCGGCTGCGGCACTACCTGCACGCCATCGGAGGCGTTCGCAATGAACTGGTTCAGAAATCTATCCATCACGCGCAAGCTGGTTTTCGCGTTCTGCATCACCGGCTTGTTCACGCTGCTGCTGGGCGTGTTCGCCCTTTGGCGCATGAGCCTGGCCAGCAGCCAGATCGAGGCCGTGGACCACAACTGGATGCCAGCCGTGCAGGCGCTGGGGGAGATGCGCGCACAGCTCGGCGAGTACCGCACCTACGAGCAGGCCCAGCTGAGCTATCAGGGCGACGCTGCGCAGCTCGCCGACTACGACAAGCGCCTGCGCGACACCCATGCCCTGATCACTGCTGCGGAAAAAGCCTACGACGACATCGAAGTGGCAAGCAGCGCCGAAGAGCTGGCGATGTACGAGAAGGTGAAACAATACCGTGCCGCCTATTTCAGCGCGCATGAGCGTATCGCCGCAGCGATCGCCAGCGACGATTTTGATACCGCCCGCATCATTTCCAGCGATGAGTCGCGCAAGGCACGCCGTGCACTGTTCGACCAGCTCAAGCAGTTGTCGCAGTACAACCAGGCCCAACTGGCCAGGCAGACCGCCGCCTCGCAGCACGCACAGTCGCGCTCCATGCTGGCGATCATCATCGGCATCGCACTGGCGCTGCTGGCTGCTGCGGGCCTGGCCTGGGCCATCATCCGCGCCATCATGGTGCCCTTGGAAGAGGCAGTGCAGGTGGCCGATGACGTGGCCGCCGGCAAGCTCGACCGCCGCATCGATACATCCCGGAAGGATGAGGTTGGCAAATTGCTGTCATCGATGCAGCGCATGCAGACGCAGCTGCAGGCGGTGATCGCTGCCCAGCGCGAGATGGCGCAGCAACATGATGCGGGCTACATCAGCCATCGCATGGACGAGCTTGCGTTCCCGGGCGACTATGGCGTGATGGTCAAGGAAAGCAACGCCCTGGTAGCTTCGCACGTCCAGCTGATACTGCACGTACTGGGCATCATCCGGCAGTATGCAAATGGCGACCTGTCGCATGACGTCGAGCGGCTGCCCGCTGAAAAGGCTGCCATGACCGACACCGTGGATGCAGTCAAGGCCAGCCTGTCGGCGATAAACAGCGAGATCAAACGCTTGGCCACCGCCGCCGCCCACGGTGACTTCACCCTGCGGGGCGATACCGAGGCCTACCAACACGATTTCCGCGACATGGTCGGCGGCCTGAACCAGTTGATGGACACCACCGATGGCAACCTGCGCGAAGTGTCCACCGTGCTGCAGGCCATTGCCCGCGGCGATCTGACCGTGCGTATGCAGGGTGAATTCCACGGCGTGTTTGCCCGCATGCGCGATGATGCCGACGCCACCGTGGACCAGCTCACCGGCATCGTTGGCCGCATCCAGCACGCGGCCTCGGCGATCAATCTGGCCGCCAGCGAGATAGCCACGGGCAACAACGACCTGTCACGGCGTACCGAGCAGCAGGCCGCCAATCTGGAAGAAACCGCTGCGTCGATGGAGGAGCTGACCTCCACGGTGCGCCAGAACGCCGAACACGCACGCCAGGCCAACCAACTGGCCAGCGGTGCACATGACGTTGCCAGTCGCGGTGGCGCCGTGGTCGAACAGGTCGTCACCACCATGGGTGACATCGAAGCCTCGTCGAAGAAGATCGCGGACATCATCAGCGTCATTGATGGCATTGCGTTCCAGACCAACATCCTGGCCTTGAACGCCGCCGTGGAAGCCGCCCGTGCCGGTGAGCAGGGTCGCGGCTTCGCGGTGGTGGCCAGCGAAGTCCGTACCCTGGCCCAGCGCTCGGCATCGGCCGCCAAGGAGATCAAGGACCTGATCCAGGACTCGGTCGGCAAGGTGGGCGAAGGCTCGGCGCTGGTCCATCAGGCAGGCAGCACAATGGGCGAGATCGTCGGCTCGGTACAACGCGTCAATGACATCATGGCCGAGATCTCCGCCGCCTCGCAGGAACAATCCGCCGGCATCGAACAGGTCAACCAGACCGTGATGCAGATGGATGAAACCACCCAGCAGAACGCCGCCCTGGTCGAGGAAGCCACGGCCGCCGCCCGCGCCATGGAAGAACAGGCCGCACAGTTGACCGCTGCTGTCGCCGCCTTCCAACTGGAACAACAGTTGACCCACGCTCCAACCCAACCGCTGCCGGGGAAGACTGCGGCTCCCACGGCTGCCCATCGTGTTCGCCCGGCACCTGCAAAGCTGGCAATTCAACCGGTTGCGCGCCTGGTCAATGGTGGTGATTGGCACGAGTTCTAACCTGACCACCAGCGTTCGCCCCAGACAGACAGCCCCCGCACCCGTGCGGGGGCTCTTTTTTTTTCCGTAAGCAGAACGCGCGCCAGCACCACCAAAAGTAGCCGTACCGGCACCGTCGCAAGATTGAAACGGGTCATGACGCACATTCTCTTACGGGCATTGGTCGCGCTTTCTTTCTGACGAATGTGAAGGCCTCAGCAAGGTGAAATCTACGCAATGATCCGCGCTGAATTCTTAAGAAAACTATGACCCTTCGCTCTCTACAGCCTTCATTGCAAGCGCCGCTATCCGCTCTAACACCACCGCAACGCGGTGCTGCAGACCCGCCGCGCGGGGGCCATCACGAGGAACGTGGGCCCGCACGGTACAGCCGCTGATGATCTGGAGAGAGAGAGATGGAGTTCTTCCGCAACCTGAGCATTGCCCGCAAACTCGCGATCGCTTTCACCTTGACCACGCTCACTACCCTCGCCTTGGGCGGCTTTGCCGTCGTGCGCCTCAAGCAGGCCACCGCCCAACTGGATGAGGTCACCAGCCGCTACATGCCAGCCGTCCAGTATCTGGAACGGATCCGCTCCGATCTGGCGGAAATCCGCATCGCCGAATTGTCGCAGCTCTCGCATCTGGACGAACCGCAGTTCGTGGCCGAATACAACCAGCGCATCAGCGACCAGCGGCAGAAGTTGGCCGAGCACCGCAAGCAATACGAGGCCCTGACGGCCAGTACCGAACAACAGCGTCTGTACGCACAGATGCAGACAACCATGGAAAGCTACTTCAGCGCCCACGCCTTGATGGAAAAAGCGATCGGCGACGGGCAGCATGAACTGGCACAGACCATTTCCAATGACCAGTCGAGGGTCAGCCGTCGCGAAATGTTCGATGCCGTCGAGCAGCTCTCGGTCTATGTGGTGTCCGCGCTGGACCGCGAAGTAGCACTTGCCAATGCTACCCAGGCACGCAGCATCACCGTCATCTTCCTCTGCATGGCGCTGCTGGGCATACTGTCCGCAGCGCTGGGCGTGGTGATCGTACGCTCTATCGTTGGTCCGGTGGGGGCCGCCCTGCGAGTTGCCGACGACGTCGCCAACGGCCGCCTGGACGGCAGCATCGACAGCAGCCGCAAGGATGAGATCGGCAGTCTGTTGTCATCGATGCAGCGCATGCAGAACCAGCTGAAATCGGTCATCGCCGCACAGCTGGAGATGGCCCGCGAGCACGACGAGGGCCAGATCAGCTACCGCATGGACGAGAGTCGCTTCCCCGGTGAATTCGGGCACATGGTGGGCGGCGTCAACGCCCTGGTCGCACAGCACATCGCCGTCAAGATGAAGGCGGTCGATGTCATGCGCCACTATGCCCGCGGCGACCTGTCGGTGGACATGGATCGCCTGCCTGGCGAAAAAGCCGTCATCACCGACGCCATGGACGGCACCAAAGCCAGCCTGTCGGCAATCAATGCCGAGATCAAGCGACTGGCCTCGGCCGCCGCCGCGGGAGATTTCAGCCAGCGCGGTGACGCCGAGCGCTTCGAGTACGATTTCCGCGACATGGTCGGCAGCCTGAATGCCCTGATGCACAGCACCGAGGACAACCTGGGCCACCTGTCGCGGCTGCTGCAGGCCATTGCCCAAGGCGACTTGACCGCGCGCATGGACGGCGACTTCCACGGCGTGTTCGCTCGCATGCGTGACGACGGCAACAGCAGCATCGACCAATTGGCAGCCATCGTCACCCGCATCCAGGCCAGCAGCGGCAGCATCAGCCTGGCGGCCACCGAAATCGCCACTGGCAACAACGACCTGTCGCGCCGTACCGAGCAGCAGGCCGCCAACCTGGAAGAAACCGCCGCCTCGATGGAGGAACTGACCTCCACCGTCCGCCAGAACGCCGAGCATGCACGGCAGGCCGACCAGCTTGCCCGCGGCGCGGCCACTGTGGCGGCACAGGGGGGCGAGGTAGTCGGACAGGTCGTCAATACCATGACCTCCATCGAACAGTCCTCGCAACGCATCGCCGACATCATCAGTGTGATCGATGGCATTGCCTTCCAGACCAATATCCTGGCCCTGAACGCAGCCGTGGAAGCAGCGCGTGCCGGTGACCAGGGCCGTGGCTTCGCCGTGGTGGCCTCGGAGGTACGCACGCTTGCACAACGTTCCGCCGCTGCCGCCAAGGAAATCAAATCGCTGATCGATGACTCGGTCGGCAAGGTCAGTGAAGGCTCACAGCTGGTGCGCCGCGCCGGCACCACCATGGACGAGATCGTCGCCTCCGTGCAACGGGTAACCACCATCATGGCCGATATCGCCGCCGCCTCGCACGAACAGACCGCCGGCATCGAGCAGGTCAACCAGACGGTCATGCAGATGGACGAGACCACCCAGCAGAACGCAGCGCTGGTGGAGGAAGCCACCGCAGCAGCACGCTCGATGGAGGACCAGGCGCGCCAACTGACCGAAGCGGTCGCACAGTTCCAACTGGCCGACAGTGTGAGTGTTTCGCTGGCCCGCGTAGCCGCCAGCGTGCCGCCGCCGCAAGCACGGGCACGGCCGACGTTGCGCGCCATTCCCAAAGCCCCCTCCCGCTCGCCGGTGACCGGCGGTGAGGATTGGCAGGAGTTCTGAGCCACCGCCTTGGGCGGCGGGCGGGAAACTCTCCGGCCTGCCTGCCGCCGCTTTCCTGGGTTTGAAACAAGATGCTTCTGATTGCAGCCGCCAGCACGGTGGCCCGCACCGCACTCTGTCGTTTGTCGTGGCATCGCCACTCGCCAGCGTCAGAATCCCGGCGCACGGCAAGTGGATGCGAGCAACAGAGCCAGCAGAACCGGTATCCGCTTTGCACGCATTACCAGCCTGTCTCGATTTGACCGCAAACCGTAACAGGGGGCACTAAAGATGCTAAAAAGGCGGCCGATATCACATTTCGCAGCACCCGCCCTTGCGGGTTGTTGCTCAACGCCGCCACGCACAAGTGCCCATGCCCGACCACGCATCACCAGCACCCACGGCCTCTCCCCATGCCGGCAACCTGTATGCCGATGAACGTTTCATGGTGCGCAACCGCCACCAGATCAGGCATCTGCTGCAGGCCATGATCGACCAGCGCGCCATGGTCACCGTGCACCCGGACGGTCGTGATCAATCCTTCCCGTCCGCGATACTTGAGGTGGACGGGGACAGCATGGTGCTGGATGCCAGCCCTGTGCCGTCGGTGAACAACACCGCCGAAGCCGCTGCCGGCCTGCTCTGTTTCGGCCAGGTGGACAAGGTAACGGTTCGTTTCCAGCTGCACGGCCATCGCCGCATCAACCGCGAAGGTCATGTCGCCTTCGAGGTGGAGCTTCCCGATGAGGTGTACCACCTGCAGCGTCGCGAGTTCTATCGACTGGAAACGCCGGTAGGAGACTCGCCCTACTTCGAACTGCCCGACCCCGAGGGCGGCACGCCGATCCGCCTGCGCGTCCTCGACATCAGCGCCGGCGGCATCGCCCTGCTGCTGCCGCCCGAGCAGACCCTGCTGAACCTGCAGTCACGCTATACCGGTATGCTCGACATACCGGAAAGCACGCCTTTCTCCACCGCCCTGGTGGTGTGCAACCTGCGTCAGCAGAAGCAGCCCAACGGTGTGGAGATGACCCGGGCCGGGCTGCGCTTCAGCGATCTGCCACGCGGCGCCGACAATACGATCCAGCGCTACATCTTCCGTATCGACCGCCTGCGCAAAGCCCGCAGCAACGGCGACTGACGCGCCCTCCCTTGCGGTTGCCCACCCCGCGGTCCCGGCGTGGCCGCAATGCCCGCCGGCAAGCTGGCAAGCAACAGCACCCCGTCGCTAAAGTCCTCGTCCCTGGCGCCGATACCGGTGCAACAGCCGCACGCACCGGCACCCGCCAGGACCAGGACCCGCCATGAACGATACCCGCAACCCCACCGCCGAAGGCACCGGCGGCGAGTACCTCAGCTTCACCCTCGGCAACGAGCACTACGGCGTGGACATCCTCAAGGTCCAAGAGATCCGTGGCTACGATTCGGTAACGCGCGTTCCGGACGCACCGGACTACATCAAGGGCGTCATCAACCTGCGCGGCACCATCGTGCCGGTGATCGACCTGCGCCTGAAGCTGCGCCTGGATGAAGCCCGCTACGATGCGTTCACCGTGATGATCGTCCTCAACGTGGAAGACCGCGTGGTCGGCATCGTCGTCGACAGCGTGTCCGATGTGATCCCGCTTGCCGCCGAGCAGATCCGGCCCACCCCGGAATTTGGCGCCGCCGTCGATACCCGCTTCATTTCCGGCATCGGTACCCAGGACGACCGCATGTTGATCCTGCTGGACATCGAGACCCTGCTCGACACCGCCGACCTTGGCCACCCGGCCAGCGCCGAAGAGGCCGTCGCCTGAGCCGCCAAACCATGAGCGCCGTCACAAATCAGGACGCAGGACTTCAGCCTGCCTGAGCACGGCCGATAGCGCTTGCATGCCCGCCCTCCCCGACGGGCCCAACGTCATCCCGGAGATATCGATGTACAAGCACCTGCTTCCGCTGTTCTCGGCTGCCGTCCTGGCAACCGCCTCGTTCGCCGCCGCTGCCGATACGGCTGAAATGATCCCGCCGGAAACCGCTGCTCGTTTCGCTGGCAAGGACGGCATGGTCTGCGGCAAGGTCGAGAAAGCCCGCTATGCCGAAGGCTCCGAAGGCCAGCCGACCTTCCTGCACATGGGCGGCGCGTTCCCGCGCCACACCTTCTCGGCCCGCATCGCCGGCGCCAACCGCAGCAAGTTCGGCTTCCCGCTGGAAACGCTGGAAGGCAAGACCGTGTGCGTGATCGGCCGCATCCAGCGCGATGCCTCGCGCGCTGAAATCGAAGTCAGTTCGCCGGCCGGCCTGAAGCTGGCCAACATCAAGTAATCATGCCTGTGTGCACGCCGGCGCTGCCGGCGTGGCCCTCCGCGCTGTAAGGGCGCGGTGCTGTTTCCGGAGAAAGCGCAAGATGCATTGGATCAACTCGCTGAAACTCAAGCCGAAGCTGATGCTTACCTTTGGCGTCGTGCTGTTCGTCATGCTGCTGCAGGGCATCGTGGCCTATCGCGGCCTGCACTCGCTCAACAACGTCACCACCGATCTCGCCGACAACCGCATGCCCAGCCTGCGCACCACCGGCGAACTGAGCGGCATGGTCAGCGAGTACCGCAATGCCTCCTACCAGAGCCTGGTACGTGCCAGCGACGAGGTGAAAGCAGACGCCAAGGCGCGAGCAGGCGAGCTGCGCAAGGAGATCGATGCAACCATCGCCGCGTATCCCAAGCTGATTGACAATCCGGAACAGAAGAAGCTGTTTGATGCCTTCGTCACTGACTGGAAGGCCACTGAGCGCTCCTACGACGCCGTCACCGAGATGCTGGAGCTGGAGCTCCCGGATGACGCCATCGACACTTTCGTCGGCGAAACCCGCAACCTGCACCGCAAGGCCTATACGTCACTGCAGGCACTGGCCACCAACGACAATGCCCGCGCCCAGGCCGCTGCCAAACAGGCATCCGAGACCTACACCGCATCCGCAGTATTGATCGTGGTCGCCGTACTGGTCGGTGTCATTGCAGGGCTGGTGCTGGTGTGGCTGTTTGCCCGCTCGCTGGTTGGCTCCATGCGCGGCGCTGTGGACGTGGCCAACGAGGTTGCCAGCGGCAAGCTGGATGGCCATATCGATGTTGCGCGCAGTGATGAAGTCGGCGACCTGTTGCGCGCCATGCAGCGCATGCAACGCGATCTGCGCGAGCGCATCGAGCGTGATCAGGTCATTGCCAACGAGAACCTGCGCATCCGCACCGCGCTGGACTACTCCTCCACCGGCGTATACCTGACCAACACCGACCTGGAGATCGTCTACGCCAACCGCGCCCTGCAGGACAAGCTCGCCCAATACAGCGAGGACATCGCCACCGAGCTCACCCATTACGATGCCAGCAAACCGCTGATCGGCCAGCATGTCACCGCGCTGGAGTACCGCGGTGAAGTGAACGGCAAGGTCATCGACGTGCTGGAGAAGACGGGTGTGTTCAAGCGCGAGATGCGCTTCGGCAGCGCCGAGTTCGCACAGACCATCTCGGTGATCCGTGACGAGTCCGGGGCGCCGGTGGGCAATGTTGTCGAGTGGCGTGACCGCACCACCGAGGCGCTGGTGGAAAAGGAAGTAGCACGCGTGATCGCGGCCGCCGCCGCCGGCGACCTCAGCGGCCGCGTCGACACCATTGGCAAGGACGGTTTCTTCCTGCAGCTGGCCGAGCAGATCAACAGCCTGCTCGACGCCAACGCCAGCAGTCTGGAGCAGATCTCGGCGCTGCTGTCGGCCCTGTCACGCGGCGACCTCACCGTCCGCATGCACGGCGATTACCAGGGCGTGTTCGCCACCATGCGTGACGACGCCAATGCCACGGCCGATCAGCTGACCGGCATCGTCGCTCGCATCAAGCAGTCCTCGGTCTCGATCAACTCGGCCGCCACCGAGATCGCCTCCGGCAACAACGACCTGTCGCGACGTACCGAGCAGCAGGCCGCCAACCTGGAAGAAACCGCCGCTTCGATGGAGGAACTGACCTCCACCGTGCGCCAGAACGCCGAATCGGCACGCCAGGCCAACCAGTTGGCCATCGGCGCCGCGTCGGTGGCCTCGCAGGGTGGCGAAGTGGTCAGCCAGGTGGTCAGCACCATGACCCAGATCGAGCAGTCCTCGCGCAAGATCGCCGAGATCATTTCGGTGATCGATGGCATTGCCTTCCAGACCAATATCCTGGCGCTGAATGCAGCAGTGGAAGCCGCCCGCGCCGGCGAACAGGGCCGCGGTTTTGCGGTGGTCGCCAGCGAAGTCCGTACCCTTGCCCAGCGCTCCGCAGGTGCGGCCAAGGAGATCAAAGGCCTGATCGATGACTCCGTGGGCAAGGTGGCCGATGGCTCGGCACTGGTCAGGAAGGCGGGCACCACCATGGGCGAGATTGTCGCCTCGGTGCAGCGCGTCACCGACATCATGGCCGAGATCTCCGCCGCCTCGCAGGAGCAGTCCGCCGGCATCGAACAGGTCAACCAGACTGTGGTGCAGATGGACGAGACCACCCAGCAGAATGCCGCATTGGTGGAGGAAGCCACTGCCGCTGCGCGTTCGATGGAAGAACAGGCAGCCCATCTGGCCAACGTGGTCTCTGTCTTCCAGCTGGAAGAAGATAGCGCCGATACCAGCAGCGCGGCGGCGCAGCGTGAACCGGCAGACCGCCCTGTCCCACAGGCACCTGCAACCATGCCAACACCGCGCCGTCGGGCGCCGGCCCGCACGGCCGTGGCCGAGCTGGCAGAGTCGGACTGGCAGGAATTCTAAACCCACCCCGAACAACCCCGGCCCTGGCCGGGGTTGTTCGTTGAGGGCACTCAACTCGGCCGTGTTGCGGCCGATAACCCCGGTATCCCCTTACGCAGCGCCGGTACCGCAAGGTCAGCGGCGGATCCCATGATCATCTCCTCGCTCTGGACCAACTACATCTCCAACATCTCCGTCAGGCGCAAGCTGAACCTGCTGACGGCCTTGATCGTCGTCGGTGTCATCGCACTGTCGATGATCGCCGCGCGCATGCAGTACCTGGATCTGTACGAAACACGCAAGGCCGCACTGCGTGCCCAGGTGGAGATGAGCTACGGCGTGCTTGACCACTACGTCAAGGAAGCACAGACCGGCGCCATTCCACTGGAGGACGCCCAGAAGTACGCACTGGCAGCACTGCAGAAGATGCGTTCCGACGGCGACGTCAACTATTTCAACGTCTACAACACGCAGTACGTGATGCTGATGCATCCCTTCCGCGCAGATCTCGTCAACAAGGACATGAAGGATTTCCGCGGCGAAGATGGCGTACGTCTTTACTATGAACAGGTCGAAGCAGCGCGCAAGGGTGGTGGCTATGTCGCCTATAGCTGGGCCAAGCCCGGCCAGGACGGCGTCGTCGGCAAGCTGGCCTATGCCGGGCTGTACAAACCCTGGGACTGGGTGGTTTCCAGCGGCGTTTACATGGACGACCTGCAGGCACAGGCGCTGAAGTTCACCGCGGTGATGACTGTCGCCGGTGGAGTGCTGGTACTGCTGGTGGTGGCATTGAGCTGGATCATCGGCAACCGCATCGTCCTGCCGTTGCGCAATGCTACCGCGGTGGCCACCGCTATCGCCCAGGGCCGCATGGACAACCCCATCGCAGCCCCCAGCAAGGACGAAACCGGCCAATTGCTGGGCAGCATGGCGCACATGCAGGATCAGCTGCGTGCGGTGATTGGTGCCCAAGCGGAGATGGCCCGCCAGCACGACGCTGGCATGATCGCCTATCGGATCGATGCCAGTCGCTTCCCCGGCGACTACGGCGTGATGGTGGAAGAAACCAATGTGCTGGTTGCCAGCCATATCGACGTCAAGATGCAGGTCATCGCCCTGGCCCAACGCTATGCGGTCGGCGACCTGAGCCAGGATATGCCGGTGCTGCCGGGCGACAAGCGCGTCATCACCGACACCATGGCCGCCATCAAGAACAATCTTGCCGCGATCAACGGCGAGATAAAGCGGCTGGGCAGTGCCGCCGCTGCGGGCGATTTCAGCCAGCGCGGTGACGAAGACCGCTTCGAGCACGATTTCCGCGCCATGGTGCGCGCCCTGAACAGCATGATGCAGGTCAGCGACGACAACCTGGGCGAGGTCTCGCGCCTGCTGCGGGCGCTGGCTGACGGCGACCTCACCATTACCCTGAGCGGGGATGCACAGGGCGTGTTCGCGCAAATGCGCGAGGATGCCAACAGCACGGTCAAACAGCTGGCTGGCATTGTCTCCGGCATCCAGCAATCGGCTGACAGCATCAACCTGGCAGCGGGCGAAATCGCCACCGGCAATGCCGATCTTTCGCGCCGTACCGAAATGCAGGCCGCCAACCTGGAGGAAACCGCCGCCTCTATGGAGGAACTGACCTCCACCGTGCGCCAGAATGCCGAGTCCGCGCGCCAGGCCAACCAGCTGGCGATGGGGGCGGCCGGGGTTGCCTCGCGCGGCGGACAGGTGGTGGAAGACGTAGTCACCACGATGGGGCAGATCCAGCAATCCTCGCGCCGCATCGCCGACATCATCAGCGTGATCGACGGCATCGCCTTCCAGACCAACATCCTGGCATTGAACGCCGCAGTGGAAGCCGCGCGTGCCGGCGAACAGGGCCGTGGCTTTGCCGTGGTTGCCGCAGAAGTGCGCACGCTTGCCCAACGTTCAGCCGCCGCCGCCAAGGAGATCAAGACCCTGATCGAGGACTCGGTTAGCCGCGTCGATGAAGGCTCGCAGCTGGTCCAGCAGGCCGGCAGCACCATGGGCGAGATCGTCGCCTCGGTGCAGCGGGTGACCGACATCATGGCCGAAATCTCGGCCGCCTCGCAGGAGCAGTCGGCGGGCATCGAGCAGGTCAACCAGACGGTGATGCAGATGGATGAAACCACCCAGCAGAACGCTGCGCTGGTGGAGGAAGCTACCGCCGCCGCCCGCGCCATGGAAGAACAGGCAGCCCTGCTGGACCAGGCTGTCGCGGTGTTCCAGCTGAGCCGCCAGGCCGCTGCCCCGGCCACGCCGGCAACGCTGGCCCTGGCCAGCTGAACGGCCCCCGCCCATGGCCAATCTCGACAGCAACGAACGTGATTTCGAGTTCAACGACCACGACTTCCGTCGCGTCTGCGAGCTGATCCATGCCCGCGCCGGCATCGCGCTTGCCCCGGCCAAGCGCGATATGGTCTATGGCCGTCTATCGCGACGTCTGCGCAGCCTGGGCCTGCGCTCCTTCAAGGACTACCTGGACCAGCTTGAACAGCATGGAGGCGAAGAGTGGCAGGCATTCACCAACGCCCTGACCACCAACCTCACCTCGTTCTTCCGCGAACCGCATCACTTCGACAAGCTGGGTGCGGAACTGCAGCAACGTGCCAGCCAGGCCCCGCTCAAACTGTGGTCCTGCGCGGCCTCCACCGGTGAAGAGCCCTACTCCATGGCGATCACCGCCTGCGAGACCTTCGGCACGCTGACCCCACCTGTGCGGATCCTGGCAACCGATGTCGACACCCAGGTGCTGGCCACCGCCAGCCAGGGCGTCTACGCCATTGATCGCATCGCCGGTCTGGACCCGGAACTGAAGCGTCGCTATTTCCAGCGTGGCAGCGGCCCGAACGAAGGCAAGTGTCGGATCAATCCTGCCCTGCGCTCGCTGGTCGAATTCCGCCAGCTCAACCTGCTGGCGCCGCGCTACGACGTTGGCGGTCCGTTCGACGCCCTGTTCTGCCGCAACGTGATGATCTATTTCGACAAGCCTACCCAGCGCGCCATCCTGTCGCGCCTGGTCGATCACATGGGCGACGATGGCCTGCTGTACACCGGCCACTCCGAAAACTACCTGCACGCCGCCGACCTGATCCAGCCGTGTGGTCGCACGCTGTACCGTCGCACCCGAAGGACTGGCGCATGAAGCCCACCCACCAGCATCCCGATGAGGTGATGCGCTACCGCGACAGTCGTTTCCAGACCATTGCCGCCAAGCTGCTACCCACCCAGTATCTGGTGGTGGACGATGACACCGCCTTGACCACCATTCTGGGCTCCTGCGTAGCGGCCTGCATCCGCGACCCCATCCTCGGGATCGGCGGCATGAACCACTTCCTGTTGCCGGAAGGCAATGTAGGTGACGGTGCGCCCGCCCGTTACGGCAGTTATGCCATGGAACTGCTGATCAACGACCTGCTCAAGCGCGGCGCGCATCGCAAGCGCCTGGAGGCCAAGGTGTTTGGCGGTGCCAATGTGCTCAAGGGCTTCACCAGCAACCCTGTCGGCACCCGCAACGCCGAGTTCGTGCGCCACTATCTGCACGCCGAACATATCCCGATCATCGCCGAGGACCTGTGCGGCATCCATCCACGCAAGATCTGGTTCTTCCCGACCACCGGACGCGTGGTGGTGCAGCGCCTGCCGCATGCGCATGATGCTGAAGTGGCCGCCACCGAATCGGCGGTGCGCGCACAGCTTTCACGCACCCCGGTCAGCGGCGGCGTGGAGCTGTTCCAATGACGCTCGCCCCGCCCTGCCGTGTATTGGTGATCGACGACTCGGCGCTGGTACGCCAGGTACTGAGCGAAATACTTGCGGCCGACCCCGGCATCGAAGTGGTTGGCACGGCCGCCGACCCGCTGCTGGCGCGGGAAAAGATAAAGCGCCTCAACCCCGACGTGCTGACCCTGGACGTGGAAATGCCGCGCATGGATGGCTTGGCCTTTCTTGAAAATCTCATGCGGTTGCACCCTTTGCCGGTGGTGATGGTGTCCTCGCTCACCGAGCGCGGCGCCGATACCACCTTGCAGGCGCTGGCGTTGGGCGCCGTCGACTTCGTGGCCAAACCCAAGCTTGATGTTGCCAGGGGACTGGAGGCCTATGCGGAGGAATTGCGTGGCAAGGTGAAGATGGCCGCACGTTCACGGGTGCGCGCCAGCGCCTCGCCGATGCGCCGGCCAGCAGGCAACGCTGCTGCAGCCACTATCGGCTTCCGCACCACCGACCGCCTGATTGCCATCGGCGCCTCCGCTGGCGGCACCGAAGCCTTGCGGGTGGTGCTGGAAGGCATGCCGGCAGACGCGCCGGCCGTCGTCATGACCCAGCACCTGCCCGCCAGTTTCAGCACGGCCTTTGCCGAACGCCTGGACCGGCACTCGGCCATGTCCGTACGTGAAGCCAGCGATGGCGAGGCCATCCTCCCCGGTCACGCCTACCTGCCCGCGGGCGGGCGCCATCTGCGGGTGATCCGCGATGGCGCACGCTGGCGATGCCGGGTCGACGACACCGCGCCGGTCAACCTGCACAAGCCGGCCGTCGACGTACTGTTCCACTCGGTGGCGCAGAACGCAGGCGCCAACGCCATCGGTGCCATCCTCACCGGCATGGGCGAGGATGGCGCGCGCGGCCTGCTGGCGATGAAGCAGGCCGGTGCCGCCACCCTGGCGCAGGACGAGGCCAGCAGCGTGGTCTGGGGCATGCCAGGCAGCGCGGTCAAACTGGGCGGCGTGGACGAAGTACTGCCTCTGGACAGGATTGCCGAGCGCCTGCTGGCACTTTCGCGCGGTTGAGGAAGCGGCACGCTGTCTCAACCCCACTCCCCTGCTTCACCCCGTTTCCACCAGTTGTCCGTAGCCGGGCAGGTGCGCCAGCAGGATTTCCAGCTCCTCCGCCACCCGCTCCGCTGCCACAACGGCAGCATCGCGTTGGAATGGCTGCTGCTTGCACAGTGCTTCCGCCAGGTCACAGGCGTCCACCACCGGCAGGGCATTGAAGATGCGTGCTCCACCCTTGATGCGGTGGAACAGGTTGCCCAAGCTCAGCGGATCGCCCTCGGCGGCCAACCTGCCCAACTCTCGAAGGTCATTCTGATAACTGCGATGGGCTTCTGCGATAAGCGCCTGGCGGACGTCCGCGTCGCCCCCCGTCAGTTCCATCAGGATGCTTTCGACGTCACTTTCATAGACCGAAATCTGTGCATCCTTCTGTTGTTGGGCTACCGGTACACCCAGCAGCAATTGCGACAAGCTTGCCAGGCTGACCGGTTTGAACAGGCAGTCATCCATCCCCGCTGCACGGCAGCGATCGCGCTCATCCGGTTGGGCATTGGCAGTAAAGCCGATGATCACACTGCGCAGCAAACCGCGCCGTTGCTCCTCACGGCGGATCGCACGTGCCATGTCATAGCCATTCATCATGGGCATGCTGCAGTCGGTGATGACCACGTCAACCCCGCCTTGACGCCACTCGAACAGGCCCTCCTCGCCGTTGCTGGCACACACCACCTCCTGCTCCAGGAAGCGCAGCTGTTGTTCCAGCAATACCCGGTTCGCCGGTTGGTCGTCCACCACCAGTATCTTCAGACGCGGATGCTGCCGCGCCTTCTGTACGGTTGCAGCCTTGCTTTGTGGCAAATCCGGCAACATGCTGAAAGGCAACTCCAGACATACCACCGTCCCCTGCCCCGGCACGCTGCTTACGGCGATCTCACCGCCCATCAGCTCACACAGGAACTTGCAGATGGGTAGGCCAAGCCCGGTGCCACCACGGCTGCTACGTTCGTGATCCACCTGCATGAACGGCTCAAACAAGCGATCGATCTCGCTGGACTGAATTCCAATGCCGGTATCGGCCACCTTCATCTTCAACCGAAGATGCGCGCCATCGGAGACATCGCCCTCCACATCGATTCGTATGGAGCCATTGTCGGTGAACTTGATCGCATTGCCGACGAGATTGGACAGGACCTGCTTGAAGCGCATGGGATCAACCAGCACATCGCGATTCACTATCGAATCCAGCCGCAGATCCAGTGAAAGGGACTTCTGCCGCGCCAGTCCGTCAAATACCCGCGCAACCGATTCGACCAGCTCGCGGATATTTGCCCGCCTTGGGCTGAGACTGACGTGCCCGGATTCGATCCGGACCACGTCAAGAATGTCACCTATCAGATCAAGCAGTCCCTGTGCCGAATCGTAGGCAACCTCGATTGCCGCGCGGTCCAGCCTACCCTGGTCGGCATTCTTCAATGCCAGCTCCAGCATGCCGATGACCGCGCTCATGGGCGTGCGTATCTCATGGCTCATGGTCGCCAGGAAGGTGGTTTTGGCGCGACTGGATTGATCCGCCGCGTCCAACGCCGCCCGCAGTTCTTCGTTGAGCTGCCGGCGGTCGCTGACATCGATCCAGCCGCAGATGACACCGCGCACCTGACCCTGCGCATCGCGATAGGGATGTATCCAGTGATAGATGCTCAGCGTGCGTCCCGGCACATGCAAGGTCCGATCAACCTCAAGCGGCTTTCCATGCTCCATTACCCAAAGATAGTCATCGTGGAAGCCCGCTCCTTCGCCGCGGTCGATCTTGACGCCTTCCAGCGCGGTCTTTCCGGTTACAGCGTCCAGGGTGGTACCAAATGCATCCAGGTAGTTGGCGTTGCAGGTCAGCAAACGCCCCGCGCGGTCACGAACATAGATGGGATGCGGGGTGCCGTTGATCAATGACTCCATGAAGGTCAGCTGGTCGCCCAGCGCCTCTTCGGCTTCGCGGCGCCGTCGGTTCTGCGAACGCACGTGCAGGTTCCAGCCGGCCAGCAGGAACAGGATCACCAGCCCTGCTGCCGCAAAGCGATAAATCAGGCTGCGATAGTCGGTCCAGGTGGCCGAGCCCACGTCGGCTCGCGGGCGCCATCGGTTCTGGAAGATGTCCACCTCATCCGGCGGAATCTGTCGCAGGGCCTTCTCAACGATGCCGGCCAGCTCTGCGTCCTCGCGACGGGTGGCGAACGCCAGCCGTGCAGGCAGGTTTTCCAACATGCCGGAAACTTTGAGCTTCCCATCATGCAACGTAGCAACGTAGTACTGCGCCATGGGCAACAGCGCCACAGTGGCATCGGCCTTGCCTGCGGCGACCATCTCCATCGCGGCAGCAATGGTCTCGGCATCCACGAACTCGTAGTCACCCACGGGCAGCATCAACTCCCGCAGCGCATGATCCACCGGCAGCGCGATGCGTTTTCCCCGCAGCTGCTCGGCCCCAGTGAACCCCAGGGTTCCCTCCCTGCTGACGATGCCGAACGCGGTCTGGGTCAACGGACCGGAAAAACGCAGCAGCCGCTCACGCTGCTCGGTGGGAACCAACATCGATATATCGGCATCACCCTCCTGCAGCGCCTTGATTTGCCCTTCCAAGCGTGCCACCCGCACCGGCTCGAAAATCAACCCGGTGCGGGCCGTCACCGCCTTCAGCAGGTCGGCGGTGGTACCACTGAAACGACCATCGGCGTCGAAATATGAGAGTGGGGCGGTGTCATTGCTGACAACGAAGCGCACAGTGGGATGGTTCTGCAACCAACGTTGCTCGGCCGGCGACAGATTCACCCTCGACACGGATACGGATGCCCCCCCACCCGACCAGCGTTTCAGTAGCTCGGCTTCATGGCGCTCGCGCACCTGTCTCAATGCAGTATCAATGATCGTCTGCAACCGGGCAGCGTCCGGACGCAAAGCAAATGAGAACCCCACACCGTCATCAGGAAAGCGAGCATGCAGGCTTACGTAGCTGAAATAACTCAGGTTGACCAGGTAATTGCTTGATACGGCGTCTCCCAGATAGATATCTGCGTCGCCAAACGCCAGCTCGGCCATCGCCTGCTCGGCGGAGGCGAAGGTCATCACTTTTGCCCGGGGATAGCGCTGCCTGACCAGGTCGATCGGCAGATAGTCCTGTGCCATGGCAATACGCATGTCGGCCAATTGCGCAGGCATGCGGCGCTTGTCCGAGCTGCGCACATAGAGCACAGGGACAGAATCGATGTAGCGTTCACTCAGGCGCACGCCCCGCGCCTGCTGCTCGAAGATGTTGGCACTTCCCACCAGATCGACGCGCCCGTCGGTCAACGCTGCCAGCGCTGCTGCACGATCGGTATAGCGCACTACCTTGACGGGGATATGCAGCTGGCGGCCGAGTGCCCCCAATACGTCAGCAGTAATGCCTTCATAGCAATCCTCGCCGCAGAGGATCTCCATCGGCGTATTGCTCGGCATGGCCACACCCAGCACGAGCTCTCCCTTGTCACGCAGCCACTGCCAGTCCTCACTTGCCAGCGCTGGCGCCTGCTGAATGGGACTGGACCGATCATATAGCTGAAGCGTCACCTCTTCGGCCAGTACCGGGCGCGCACTGAAATGCAAAGCCATCAGCAGCGCGCCCACCCAACCTGCGCTGCGCTTCCAGTCCCGCAATAACCTGAAGCACTTCATGGGGCTACGGCTCGATCAGGCTGTGCTGCAGCTTGAACAACTCGGCATCGGAGCGAACACCCAGCTTCCGGAATGCCGATTGTTTCTGCCCGCTGATGGTTTTCATGCTACGCATGAACTTTCTGGATATCTCCGATACCGACATGCCTTCCAGGCAGCAGCGCAGAACCTCCCGCTCCTTGGGCGACAATGCAGGTTCGTCCAGCAGGCGCTGTCCACCACCCAGTTGTTCCAGGGGACGACGCAGCGCGCCCGGTATCGTACCCAGGCGATAGGACAGCTGTGGCGAAACGTAGGTATGCCCCTGCGCCACCCGCCGGATGGCTTCCACCAGCAACTCGGCATCTTCCGACTTCCCGAAGAATCCGTTGGCACCCGCAGCCAGAGACAAGTTGACCACGGACGGCGTTTCTGCCGACGACGCTACCAGTATCCGCATCATGGGAAACCTGCGGCGTATCAACCCAATGAGGTGAAGACCATCCAGCTCCGCTGCACCCAACGCATAGTCCAGCACCAGCAGGTCCACCGGCAGTCTTGCCAAGGCAGCAATCAGCTCCCGGCTGCTGGAAAAGGCACCCACAACACGAAAGTCAGGCTCCCGGGAAAGCCGCAGCTGCAACGCCATCTGGATCAATGAATGATCATCCAGCACGGCAATCCGCAGCGGAAAAGCAACCGATGATCTCATTTCCGCTCTCCAGCAGGCTGCCGAACCGCATCCCTGTCCGGAGCGACAACATGGCGATCGACAGGCAGGGCTACCATTGCAGCAGCAACACGAGTGCTCCAGAAGTAACTGTTCACGGTGACTCAACCATTGTTGTCTCAACCTGGACGACCACGCGGCGATTGGGCGCATTGCAGCTGCGCTGCTGTTGCTTGTCGCCATAGCATCCGCGCTCCAGCAGCATGCGACTGCCCATGCTCTCGGCCGACACGATGGCTTGAGGAACACCTTGGGCAATCAAGCCGAAACGGGTTGCGTTCGCCCAGCGCTGCGCCAGGTTCTGGTTGTGCGCCACGCTGCCGAGCGGGTCTGAATGCCCTTCGACGGAAACCTTGACGACCTGCGCACCCTTTCCACGCAGATCCTCCACCAGCGTAGCCAGCGCATGGCGTCCGGACACACTCAAGCTGCCGGTTTCGCTGAAGCTTTCATCCGCCTGCAGCACCAGCGTCTGGCTACCCTTGGCAGGCCTGTCGTGGAACCCGTAGTGGCGGCAACGTTCGGCACTGTCCGCGCGCGAAAGCAGGTGCACCTGTTGGCGGCTGCCTTCCAACTCCAAACGCGCCTGCTCCTTCCCGACCGGGAGCGGCTCGTTGCCCCCCTGCTCACGTACCTTCATGTAATACGTCTTCCCGCCGGAGAAGCCCGCCTGGTACAACTCTTCGTTCTTCCCCTCATAACGGGGCGCATCGTCCATATATGCCCCCAGCAGGTGGCTTCCGGCGGCCACGCAGAAACTTGCATGACCACCGGGACGCAGCGCCGTGACAAACTGTTTGTCCAGATAAATGCTGGCAATGCTCCTGCCGTCAGCTTGTTTGTCGCGATAGTAGACAACCTGGGCTTGGTCTGCGCCCACGCGCTGCAACTCGGAAAAACTGGCGCCCAATGTGCGGTCCTGCGGCTGCGCTGGCAATGCTGAGGAAAGCATGCAGAGACAGATCAATCCTGCCAGTACACAGACCCGTCTATAGCGAACTGGATTGGCCGCCGCCTGGATGGATGCTGCGCGTTGTTTCACTATTTCATTCTTCATGATGTCTCCGTAGATCTTCTTTGATCAGCCACGACCCAATGCCGTGACTCCTGCTTTTTCGTTGTCTTTTGACATGGAAATGGCTGCGTTGAGGACACACCTGCAGCCCAACCCCTAACCCACAGTGACTACGGCACTGTTCGGGCTTTGCTTTCATCCCCTCAGGGTTCAGGACGATGCTGGCGGCTATTCCATCGCCCGCAACAACTCCGGTTGCGGACGAACTACGCGGTGCGACTGCATCGACGATCTGAACCAGGCCCGCCAGGCCACAGCAAACGGGCAAAGTGACTTGGCTTCGTTCCGCTTGCAGTAGACAGCCCCACAGTTCTGCACCGTGGGGCAGCCGGCCCGAAAGTTGCTATCGCCCTGCAGCAGCATCGGAAAAACTCTGATAGAGAACCAGGAGATAGCCACAGTCCGTAACCGTAGCAAGCTGTCCATCCAATCCACTCTCGGTGAACGGCTGGAAACTTCCTGAAACTCATTTGATCGCCATTCCATGCGCACTAGTATTTCAACCGGAGCGCCTTGGCGCTCCGTTTTGATACCGAATTGGGAATAGTCTCAAGCGCTTCCCATCAACGCCGGATCAGTCCGTTCAGCTCATATGGAGCCTTGCCTCTTCTTGCTGAAGCGACAGCCAAGCCAAACTTCCGTCAACCGTAGTGAAGTTGTCGCTGGCATGCGTCAACAAGGCATCCGCTGCTTCCAGCCCGCCCTCACGCAGATCGCCACCGCTGATGCGCAATCCTGACGCGCTGTGAGTCGCGCTTTCCGCTACCACCGCACTGGTGACCCCAGGAATATCTTCGAAGGGAATGGTCAACGCATCGGACAGCACATCTGCGCCAAGGGTATCCACGCCAGTAGTGGAGCGGCCTGCTGGGCCCTCTGTGTTGCTGAGGGTAACGACCACTCCACTCTGGACCAACAGCTCCACCGCCAGGCCCGAGTGTTGGTAACTGACATAGGCGCTGCCGTTCACTACCACGCTGCCGGTCTGCATCCAATCCCCCATATCGATTCCGCCCCCAAGAACGTCACTCAGCATGACTGCATCGCCCGGGTTGCCCTTGATCATCATCTGCACGCGGCTCTGGTCGCCTTGGTAGAACAGGTCCACACCGCCGTTGTCGATCACGTTTCTC
Organism: Stenotrophomonas sp. UBA7606; assembly: GCF_002477705.1. Lineage (NCBI taxonomy): Bacteria > Pseudomonadati > Pseudomonadota > Gammaproteobacteria > Lysobacterales > Lysobacteraceae > Stenotrophomonas > Stenotrophomonas sp. UBA7606. Next base: position 167,573 of record NZ_DLJW01000133.1, read on the forward strand.
AAATTCAGGGTCAGGGTGTTGTTACCGGTGCCGGTAAGATTGATGATCTCCATCGAGCTGATCTTTCCAATCGCAGTTGTCATGTCCAGCGGATAGCCACCACCGGCGATCCTCAGCTCGTCGACACCCCCACCTCCATGGATGGCCGCCGAATCCTGTGCAAAGTACGTTGTCGGCCAGAGGGCGAGCGACACTGTGTCGTCGCCATCACTGCCGTAGTAGGTTTCCGACATGTACTCAATCTGATCTGCAGGTCGCGCATCAACAATGTGCTTCGGCGACGTCATGTTCAGCCCGGACAGGGTGATGGAAGGGCCAAATGAAGTGACCTTGAACGACCCAACCTCGATGACACCCGGGCCTCCCACTACTTCCATCACCTTGAATGAGAACAACTTTGTATGGTGGGCATCAGTACCGCCCACAAAACTCTCGGAATGAACGAGGTTCCCTTCCACATCGAACACCTCGATCATCGCGCCCAGCTCATTGTCTATACCCGTGAGTGTCAATGAGAACGTATCGCGCGGACCATCCATTGCAAAGGTAGCTGTGGCACTGCCTTCACCACTGATCTTCATACCGGCCAGGTGGGTGGCCGAACTGCCAACCATGGCCATCGTCCCGTCAGTGCTGGCGGCAAAGCCTGACCCGGCGTAAGCATTGTCAACGACCGCACCTTGCAGCGAATCGTAGGACTCCGTCTTCTTGTAGTTGCCAACCACTTCGTAGGGATCCGAGACGGGACCAATCGCCCCGCCCTTCCCAACAACCTGTGCGGTGACGGAGAAGTCATAAGCCGCCGTCTGGACATTGGAAGTGACATTGGAAGGTATGTTCACTGTGGCGAAGCCCGCAGCGATATCTGCATCGCCCAACGTGTAGTCCACGCTGATTACCCCCCATTGAACGTGGACCGTATCACCGGACTGCGCTCCGGTACCGGCAATGGATACCACCACCTCCGAACCATCCGCAGCCTCGGCAGTTTTGTAGATGCCGTCTGCATCCGGGATGCTCGCAATGCTGGCCTTGCCCAGCGGCGCCATATACTCGACGTGCTGCGACACGATCTTCGTGCCATGCGCGGTTCCATCAGTAACGCGCACCTGCACGTCCCAGCTACTGGTGTGCGTGGTCATGTCCATGAACACCCATTTGCGTCCGGCGATCTGCGCGTCACCCCAGGTTTGGCCGCCATCAACAGATACCTGAAGCTGCATCCCTTCACCCAGCGGCATCCTGATGGCACCCGACACTTCACGCCCGGCATCGCCGTTTGCGGTCATGAAGTCGCCCAGTGAAACACTGTCCTTGCCTATGTTGGAGATCTCGATCAACTCCGTGACGTCCGGCTGAGCGATCGCTATAGCAGGTTTGCAGCCTGGCTTCTTCCATCGGGCCCGACTGCGGTATATCCAAATACCTCTGCAACCTGCTGCTCGCCCACGTACTGCTGCGAAAGCCGCGCAGAATAGGTATAGCTGCCCGCAGCCGCGCCCCCCTCTCCATGCACGTAGATCCGTAACCAACCAGCTGTGGTTTCAATCGTCAGAAGACCGCTGTCCGGCTTGTAGGCAAAGGATTCGACACTGGAACTGACGTTCTCATGCACAAGAATGTTGTCCGCTCCGATACGGAACACTCCGCCATCGAACCTGACCTCGGTCAAGCGCTCGTTCCCATCCAGCTCGATCTTCGAATCGTTAAGCAGAACGTTCCCACCCACGCTGTCAGCCACGGTGTTACCCAGGAAGATGCCAGGCAACTTCTCCGCCGAGGGCATGTCGATCGCCTCGCCACCGGTTGCAATGCCGTCGAACGAGAACCTCGACGATGATTGCAGAGGGGCGAACGAAATGGGCGTGCATTGGATCGCTGGGATTATCAGCTGGCTCCCAGTCGGGTTCTCCAACATCTGCTGCCACCTGTCCGCCGCCCCCACTGTCAGTGGATTTTGACCGTCCCCCAGCACAAATATCTGGCTCGGTCCGTTGCCCCCTTCATAGGCGGACTGGATGCTATCCATCGCCTTGTTGATCATCGTCTCGTAGTTGTAGGCCCCGGAGCCGCTCAGTTTGTTCAGGGCATTGAGGTAACTCGCATACCCCGCGTCCTGCACTGAGGCGAACGTATAGGTGACCGGGCTGACCGTACTCATGTCGATCAATGTCAGGGTCACCACCTCGCCCTTGGCCGCGTTCAGATACTCATCAGCCAAGGTTCTCAAGGACAGCTTCACATTCGCCAGCGGAACACCATTCATGCTGCCGGAGGTATCAATTGCCACCATGGCATTGAAACTTGGTGCGCCATCCATCAATTCGTCCGGGTAGTCGTCACCGTTTACGTAGTACGACATGTCAAAAGCATCGGTCGGGACGCTGGTGTTTCCTGCGAGATCCACCGCCTCCACCGTGAACCGGTGCTGGCCCTCCGATAGTTCTTCCGCAGGGGTGAAGCGCCACTCACCCTCGGCATTCGCCGTTACACGACCAATCTCCACGCCGTTGTCGCGGATGATGACGGAACTAACTGCTTCTGCACGCCCGTAGATATCAGGCTGTGCGTCATCGACTTCACTACCGTTTTCAATCGCTCCCGTTTCGCTGCCAACATCGTCAACGACAATCTCGATGGAGGGCTTGCCCGGTGCCACCGTATCGATGGTGATCGCATACGGATTCGATGCCGGGCTGAGGTTGCCGGCGCTGTCCTGTGCGGTGACCGTGAAGCTGTGCGTGCCATTGTTGAGCGGCGTGCCGGGGGTGTAACTCCAGTTGCCACTGGCATCGGCAGTGACGCTGCCCAGCAGGCTGCCATTGTCATGGATGCGCACGATGCTGCCGGCCTCGGCCCTGCCGGCCAGGGTCGGGGTGGTGTCATCGGTATCGGCACCCTGGACCAGCAGGCCCTGGATGCTGCCCACATCGTCGCTGA
>NZ_DLJW01000069.1:0-49982 GCF_002477705.1 Stenotrophomonas sp. UBA7606
TCCCGTCCGCTCCGCCAGTTGTCTCAAAGCCCTCGGTGCAAGCCGGGGGCTTTTCTTTTGTGGGTACGGGTAGGCGCCCGAGTTGGGCGCGGGGCGGGAAGCGGGTTAAACTGCCCGGCTCGCCACTCAGGCCTAGATTTGCCCATGCTGCAGAAACTTCGCGACAAGACCTCAGGCTGGATCGTTACCGTGATCATGGGCCTGTTGATGATCCCGTTCCTGTTCGTGATCGACAACAGCTACCTCGGTGGCGTCGGCGCACAGAACGTGGCCAAGGTATCGGCACCGCCGAGTTGGTGGCGTTCGGCGCCGTCGTGGTGGCCGATGTCGTTCCTGTGGAACCACCACGAAATCAGCGTGGAAGACTTCCGTACGCGCTTTGAACAGGCGCGTGTGCAGGCCCGCGAGCAGCAGGGCGACAACTTCGACCCGCGCCAATTCGAAACCACCGAGAACAAGCTGGCCGTGCTGGATCAGCTGGTGGACGAGCAGGTAGTGCGCCTGGCTGCCGAAGATGCGCACATCGTCATTGGCGACAAGGCCGTGCGCGATTACATCACCGCCATCCCGGCCTTCCAGAAGGACGGCAAGTTCGATGCGGACCAGTACCGCCTGACCTTGGCACAGGGTAATCCGCCGCGTACGCCGGACATGTTCGACCAGCTGGTGCGCACCAGCCTGCAGCAGTCGATCATCCCCACCGCCTTGGCGCAGTCCGGTTTCACCACCAAGGGCGAGGCCGAGCGCCTGCTCAAGCTGCTGGGTGAAACCCGCGACGTCGAGTTCGGCATGTTGCCGGCGCCGGCGGCCGATACCGCCGCCGTCAGCGATGCCGAGGTGGAGCAGTGGTACAAGTCGCATCCGAAGGATTTCCTGCAGCCGGAAACCGTGGCACTTGAGTATGTCGAGCTCAACGCCGCAACCCTGCCGGCGGCGACCGCTGCCGACGAAGCAACGCTGCGTCATCGCTATGAAGAAGAGAAGGCGCGCTTTGTTACCGCCGACCAGCGCCTGGCATCGCACATCCTGATCAGCGCCGGCAGCGATGCCGCCTCGCAGCAGGCTGCCGAGGCCAAGGCCGCCAAGCTGGCTGCCGAAGCCAAGCAGGGTGCCGACTTCGCCGCATTGGCCAAGGCCAACTCGGATGATCCGGGCTCCAAGGACGCCGGTGGCGACCTGGGTTGGGTCGAGAAGGGCGTGATGGTCAAGCCGTTCGAAGACGCGCTGTTCGCCATGAAGGCTGGCGATGTGGTTGGCCCGGTCAAGACCGAGTTCGGCTACCACGTGCTGAAGCTGCGCGAGATCAAGGGCGGCGAAGGCCGTTCGTTCGAGGAAGTGCGCGACCAGTTGGCTGCCGAGCAGTTGCAGGCCGATACCGAAAAGGCGTTCAGTGAGTTCAGCGGCCGCTTGGTCGACCTGGTCTACAAGAACCCGACCGCGCTGGAGCCGGCGGCCAAGGAAGTTGGCATCCCGGTGCAGACCGTGGGTCCGTTCACCCGCGCCACCGCCACTGGCATTGCAGCCAACCCGGCGGTGTTGAAGGCTGCGTTCTCCGACACGCTGACCGAAGACGGCACGGTGAGCGATCCGATCGAGATCGGCCCGAACCACAGCGTGATGATCCGCGTTACCGCGCATACCCCGGGGCAGGCCACGCCGCTGGCCCAGGTCAAGGACAAGGTGATTGCCGCCGTGCGTGCGCATCGTGCCGAGGAAGCGTCGAAGAAGGCCGCCGACGCGCTGCTGGCCAAGTTGAATGGTGGCCAGACGCTGCAGGCACTGGCCGCTGCCGAGCAGCTGCAGCTGTTGCCGGTCCCGGGCCTGCCGCGCGGCGCACCGATGCCGAGCGAAGCAGCCAACCGCGCAGTGTTCAGCGCGGCACCGCCGGCCGCTGACAAGCCCAGCTATGGCAAGGTCGCACTGGAAGACGGCCGCTATGCGGTGTTCGCGGTGACCAAGGTCACCCCGGGCAACGTTGCCGAAGTGCCGGAACAGCAGCAGGCCATGCTCAAGCAGCAGCTGAGCCAGATTGATGGCGCCGCTGCCGCCAAGGCCTATGTTGATGGCATGCGCAAGCGTTACAAGGTGCAGGTGCAGGAATCCCAGCTCTGATAGTGGGTGGCACACGCTTCGGAAAGCCCGGTCTCTGACCGGGCTTTTTTGTTTGTGCATGTGGCGCGCTGGCAGCGGCGTTGCCGAGCATGGCTCGGCACTACGGTGTCGGGTGCGTGGCTGTGCCGCCAAGGCCCATGTTGGCGGCAAGTGCGGGCGCGACAAGGTGCAGGAATTCCAACTCCGATAGCTGGCGGCACATGCTTCGGAAAGCCCGGTCGCTGACCGGGCTTTCTTGCGTGTGTGGCGTGGTGGTGTTGGCGGCAAGGGCGCTGCCGAGCATGGCTCGGCACTACCGTGTCGGGAGCCCTCCCGGCATTGGCAGTTGCGCGCGCCGCAGGGCCGGGCAGATGCGTGCGATACGGGGTGATGCCGGCTCTGCGGCTGACGTCATTCCGGGCTGGGCAAAAAAATACCCGGCACGTGGCCGGGCATTCGTGGCGAGGCGAGCGCTGGTCTCAGCGCACTTCCTCGTAGCGCAACACCATGCCCGGGCGCAGTACGGCACTGGCGTCCAGGTTGTTGAACGACAGCAAGGTCTTCACCGAGATACCGTAACGGCGGGCGATGGTCCAGGCCGATTCGCCGCTGCGCACGGTGTGGCGGCGGGCGCTGTTGCTGCTGGTGGACGCAAGCGCACGCGCGTTGCCAGTGGATGCGGAAGCGGGCGTGGCTGCTGCCGCCGGTGCCGCCGGTGCCGCCGTGCTGGCCAGCAGGGTGCCGGTTTCAGTGGCGGCCGCCATGTCGTCGGTACCAATGGCAGCAGCCGGAACCAGCACGCGGGTGCCGGCGCGGGAGCTGGTCAGTGCCGGGTTGAGCCGGGCGATACGGGCCGGGTCCAGCGCGTTCTGTGCCGACCACGCGGCCAGCGTGGTATTGGCTGGCAGCGTATGGCCCTTGAGAATGGGGACCGGCCGATCCAGTGCGGCCATTACATCCGGATTGTTCTCTGACTGCTCGAGCACGCAGGCCAGCGCATGCAGTTTCTCGACATAGGCGTAGGTGATCGGCGACAGCCCGGGCAGTTCGGCTGCATTGGCATTCTGCGCGTTCATGCCGCCACGGCGCAGCGATTGCAGGATGCGGTACTCGCCGGCGTTGTAGGCCATCACCGCCAACTGCCAGTCGCCGGCAAACATGCCGTGCAGGGTCTTCAGGTAGCGGACCGCGGCGCGGGTGGAATCCACTGCGGACAGGCGGCCGTCATAGCCGCTTTCCATCGGCACGCGGTGGTTGCGGGCGGTGGTGGCGATGAACTGCCACAGCCCGGCCGGGCCGCTGGCATTGCGGGCGCCGGGGCGGTAACCGCTTTCCACGAACGGGATGAGCGCGAACTCGGTAGGCAGGCCGGCACTGCGCAGCTCATCGACCACATAGCCGAACAGCGGCAGCGCGTCGTCCTCGACATTGCCAAGACGCGCAGGTGCGTGCGCGAACTGCTTGCGCCAGCGTGGGCTGGTGGCTTCGGCATCGCACTGCGGCGCGGCCAGGCCCTCGCGGAAATTGGCGAAGATCTCGCGGCCGTTGCGGTGGGTGGGTTCCGGCAGCGAGGCCGGATCAAGTGGCAACACGCCCAAGGTGCCGATGTTCTGACTCAGGCCGTGGCTGACCGGCAGTGACTGGGCGCTGGCAATGCTGCTGGTGGCACCGAGCAACAGCCCCAGCGCCACTGCGAGGGTATGCCCCCTCACGCGCGGAAACCGTCTTTCCACCGCCGCAATTCGGCGAACACTTCCACCTCGTCGGTGGGCGCGCGGCCAAGCCGTGCGCTGACCGCATCAACGATCGCCGCATCGGCGGTACGCAGGAACGGGTTGCATTGCAGTTCAACCGCCAATGCGGCGGGGACGGTAGGACGGGAACGGCTGCGCATGTCCATGGCTTCCTGTTGGCGGCGTTGCAATGCCGCGTTGGTGGGATCGACATGCCGCGCGAACACGGCATTGGCCAGCGTGTATTCGTGCCCGCAGCAGACCCATGTCTGCGGGGGCAGGGCGGCCATTCGCTTGAGCGAGGCCAGCATCTGGGCGGGCGTACCTTCGAACATGCGCCCACAGCCCAGGCTGAACAGCATGTCGCCACTGAACAGATGGTTGTGGCCCAGATACGCGATGTGGCTGCGGGTATGACCGGGAACGTCCATCACGGTGAAGCCGAAGCCGGACAATTCTACCCGGTCACCATCGCCGACCCGTTCACATTCCAGTGCAATGCGTTCATCTTCGGGAGCGAACACGCGCAGGCGCGGCCAGCGCTGGCGCAGTTCGGCCACGCCGCCGATATGGTCGTCGTGGTGATGGGTAAGCAGCACCGCGGCGGGCTGCATGCCCTGCGCGGCGGCTTCCAGTACCGGCGCTGCCTGGCCCGGGTCGACGAACACAGTCAGGCCATCGGGCGTTTGCAGCGCCCAGATGTAGTTGTCCTGGAATGCAGGCAGGGCGGTCAGTCGCATAGAATTGGAAAATGCCTGCCGCCCCGTTCCCCCGTCAAGCTGCAGTCTCGGCCTGGTTTGAGAAGCCCGGGGCGCAGGCGATGCGAGATTGGGAGCATGGCTACCTGGCTGAACAATTGCGCGGATTTCCGTCGCAGCCGTGGTTGTGGCTGGGGCCCAGCGCCAGTTGGCTGCCGCAAACCGCCCCGGCGGGCCGTGGCCTGCGCCTGCACCGCAGTACCGACGGCCAGCAATGGGCCGGCCAGTTGCGCTGCGGGTTGCCGCTGCCGTTGCCGGCCGAAGCGGTCAAGGTGATCGTCATCCAGCATGCCGCGCCGACCGATCTGGAGGCACTGCTGTCCGAATGCGGACGGGTGCTGATGCCGGGCGGGCGGGTCTGGATGACCCTGCTCAACCGCTGCAGTCCCTACCGGGCGCACTGGCAATGGCAGGGCGCGCGGCCGCCGTCGGTGGGGCGCTGCCAGGCCTTGTTGGCACGGCAGGGCATACGCGCCCGCTCGTTGCGGCACTATGGCCCGCTATGGCAGCAGACCAGTGCCCCGCCGGGTACCGCGTTGCCGGTGCTGCGCGCCCTGTGCGTGCTGGAAGCAGAAAAACGAAGTGAGGCATTCATCGGGCCAACTCCGCTCAAGGTGGCATGGCGCAACCCGGTGGCGACCTGAAATCCAACGGAAGAACATGAAGTCAATCGAAGTACATACCGACGGCGCCTGCCTCGGCAATCCCGGCCCCGGTGGCTGGGCGGCGCTGTTGCGCTACAAGGGGCACGAGCGAGAGTTGGCTGGCGGCGAAGGCCATACCACCAACAACCGCATGGAGCTGATGGCCGCGATCATGGGCCTGGAAACCCTCACCGAGCCCTGTGAGATCGTGCTGCACACCGATTCGCAGTACGTGCGCCAGGGCATCACCGAGTGGATGGGCGGCTGGGTGCGGCGCAACTGGAAGACCGCCGGCGGCGACCCGGTCAAGAACCGCGACCTGTGGGAGCGCCTGCATGCGGCCACCCAGCGGCACCGGATCGACTGGCGCTGGGTGAAGGGGCATTCCGGCGACCCGGACAACGAACGCGTGGACCAGTTGGCCCGCGATGCGGCAATCCGCGTGCGCGCTGACGCCGCAGCGAATGGAGTGGGCTGATGCGCCAGATCGTGCTTGATACCGAAACCACCGGCCTGGAATGGAAGAAGGGCAACCGCGTGGTCGAAATCGGCTGCGTCGAGTTACTGGAGCGGCGCCCGAGTGGCAACAATTTCCACCGTTATCTGAAGCCGGACTGCGACTTTGAATCCGGCGCGGCGGAAGTGACCGGCCTGTCGCTGGACTTCCTTGCCGACAAGCCGCGCTTCGAGGAAGTCGTGGATGAGTTCCTGGCCTATGTGGACGGGGCCGAGCTGATCATCCACAACGCCTCGTTCGACATGGGGTTCCTCGAGAACGAGATGACCCTGGCCGGGCGCGGCCGGCTGGCCAGCCGGGTGACGGTGACCGATACCCTGGCAATGGCGCGCGAGCGTTACCCGGGCCAGCGCAACTCGCTGGATGCGCTGTGCAAGCGCCTGGGCGTGGACAATGCCCACCGCACACTGCATGGCGGTCTGCTGGATGCGCAGATCCTGGCCGACGTCTATATCGCCTTGACCTCGGGCCAGGAAGAGATCGGCTTTGGCCTGCCCGAAGTGGAAGCCGCCGCCGGTGGCGCCGCCGCACAGGCGTTCGACAGCGCGGTATTGCTGCCGCGCCCGCGGGTGGTGGTTACCGCATCGGAGCAGGAAGCGCACGAGGCGCGGCTGGCCAGGCTGCGCAAGAAATCCGGCCACGCCTGGTGGGATGGCGAGCGCCAGCCGGATCCGGAACCGGCCTGAAGCCGGCAGGGCCCGCTGCCGTCAGTGGCAGCGGACCAGGATGACGGTGATGTTGTCCGAGCCGCCGCCATCCAGTGCGGCGGCCACCAGCGCATCCACACATTCCTGTGCGCTGCAGTCGGCGTGTCCGAGGGTCTCGGCCAGGCCGGCGTCGTCCACTTCCTCGGTGAGGCCATCGCTGCACAGCAGCAGTTGCATGCCCGGGCGCAGTTCGCCGGTCATGGTGGCGACATTGAGGTGGGCAGGGTCGGTCACGCCCAGGGCCTGGGTCACGACATTGCGGTGCGGATGGGCGCGTGCCTGCTCGGTGGTGAGCGTGCCCTGGGCGATCAACTCCTGCACGTAGCTGTGGTCCTGGCTGAGCTGGGCCAGCTTGCCGTCACGCCACAGGTAGGCGCGGCTGTCGCCCACCCATGCCACTTCAAAGCGATTGCCCTGCACCCGTGCGGCGACCACGGTGGTGCCCATCGGCAGGCTGTCGTTGCGGCGGCGCGAGGTACGGATGATCTCTTCATCGGCGGTGCGGATGGCCTGCACCAGCGGCGCGCCATTGCGGACCTCGCGGACGATGGTTTCGCGGGCCAACGCGCTGGCCACCTCGCCACAGGCATGGCCACCCATGCCATCAGCCACCAGCCACAGGCCAAGCTCACCGTCACCGTAGTAGGTGTCTTCATTGAGCTGGCGGCGCAGGCCGGCGTGGCTTAAATGTCCGAATTCGATCATGGGTGCCCGGATGGGCCATATATCAACAGGAGATGCGTTGCATCATCGCGTTCATGGAAGTGTAGGGCAAGCACTGTGACCGCCCGGCGCAAATGCTGGAAAGCGCGCGTTGTGCCTGCGCACAGGACGGTTTGTGAAAAAACCGCTTGTCGAAGATGGCGATGCCCTTTATCATGCGCAGCCCGGTTCGCCGGGGACCATCTGGAGAGGTGGCAGAGCGGTTGAATGTACCTGACTCGAAATCAGGCAGGCGTTTATAGCGCCTCGGGGGTTCGAATCCCCCCCTCTCCGCCAGATCCTCAAAAAAGCCCCTAGAAATAGGGGCTTTTTTGTTGCTTTGCTGTTCTGTACCCGCCCGCCTACCCATCCCGTGCCAAAGCTCTTCTGCGCGTATGGGCGCTGAGAATGTTGTCGCTGCAGCTGGCGAGTCCTATCCTCTCCGTTCCTGCTCTACGTGTGCAGGGCGAAAAAGGAATTGAATCAAAAGATTCGGTTAAACGGCAGACGCCATCTACAGGGGGAAAACATGAACAAGATTTGGCTTGCGGCGTGCCTCGTCGCAATTTCTGGAGGCTGTGCGACGACAAAGGACTGGGCGGCAACCGGTGGTAGTCGATCGGATGGCGTAGTCCGGCTGTCCTACACGCAGGGCGAGTTCGAAAGTGTCACCGTCAACGAATCGCAGGGTATTGATCTTGCGACCCGCCGTTGTGCGACATGGGGATACACGGGCGCAGAAGCTTTCGGCGGCGTTACAAAGCAGTGCAACCAAATGGGTGGCTTTGGAGGTTGCGCAAACTGGACCATTACCAAGGAATTCCAGTGCTTAGGCGAGGGCAACGCTCAGAGTACTGGGGCCCGAGTTGAGAACATCACGGTTCCCGCGCAGACGACTCCAAGCCAGCAGGGAATGCAATGGAAGCCCAAGGGCTCCTTTAAGAAGGAGTGAGTGCCCCGTCAAAGCCCCGCCAGCCGGGGCTTTCCTCGCCCAATTAGTATGGAAGAGATCACCCGCCCTGCCAGTTGCATCACCGAAGACGAGTTAACCCGCCTCCGCAACGCGTACGTGCAGTACGGGACGGGCGACGGCTTCTGGGGTTGCTACGAGGAAGTTCTCGCGGCGGCCGCCGCGAGATATGGCTGCGACCGGTCGATGGCCGTGCTAGAGCTGCAGAAGACGTTCCAAGCCTTGGCGCGCGTGGACGATTCGTTCGTGTACTGATTGGCCCCAGACGACTTTCCTTTGGGCAACAAAAAACCCCACCGGAGCGGGGTTTCTGTCGATGTAGCCAGGGATTTCACTACATAGGCCATCAGATGATGGACTTCAGCCCGATGCCAAACCAGAGCGGGAACTCAGTGGTTGTACACATCAAAAGAGTGGTCAATCCACAAGACGTGGAAAACTGCGCCATTACGAAACCCGACCATCGGCTTGTTATTGGCATAACGAAGCGCCCAAAGCTTGACGTCTTTCGTTACCACCCCGGGCAATGCTCGTTTTATCGATGTCTGAGCAATATTCTCTTTGCCAAGTCCATGGCGCGGGGCTTGCTCGATTTGCCCCCACTCCATCTTACTTAGTGTCCGAAATCTCTTGATAAGTGCGGCTTGATCATCCGCCAACAAGTCTTCGATATCGTGTCCTGTTTGAAGATGGCGCAGGCAGAACACAGGGTAAGACAGCTGCGCGGGCTTTCCCGTGGCCTGCGCAGCAGCTTGAATTCTCGCTGAGCCTTGAGCGGCGTGCCCCCTGATCTTGCCGCCCATAGTTAGTTGACCAACTGGCTGTCGAAGTAATTCTTCATTGAGCCCTGGGTAATCTCATCGTTGATCTCAACCGATGCCCAAGGAGCCTCATCATGGGTCATGTTCCTGAGCTTCCATGCGGAGTACTGACCATACACGGTGTAGACCTCGTCAATGACTTCTCGGAAGTCTTGAGGGATTAAATCGCGATCAAATCCCTCAGGCTTGGGGATCGGCGCTGAACCGAAATTCTTGAATTCCTCCCAAACACGCGGGACAACGGGGCCATGCTGCCAAGCGCGAACCTGATCCTCGAACATGGGCTTGTTCAAGATTGCGAGGCTGAATCCTTGGCAATAGTAGACAAGCTTCTGAAGCTTCAAGTGGGAAATCAGATCTCCTGAGTCTTCATCCATGAGCGTCAGGATGTACTTCGCTACATCGACGGCGTTTGTCATCTATTCCCCCCAGAGGTCATCAAGCCGGCGGTTAAAACGCGGCAACTAGTCATTGGACACATTGTAGTGCCCCAGCAGGGCTGGTCGCCATACCACATCACCGCCCACCACGGTACGGACAATTCTGGATAACCTGTAGTCATATAAACCTGAACGCCTCGTGAGGAATTCAGGTTTCGCCCGGGCGACTGGCTCGAATCTTGTCCTGAATCCAAGCCTGAATCTCCGATTGCAGCCACATGGCGCGGCGGCCTACCCGGATGGACTGGGGGAATTTCCCCCCCTTCATCCGCTCGTAGATGAAGGACGAGCGCACCCCGGCCTGGTCGCATACACCGTGGATGGTGAGCAGGCGCTCCGGTTCTTTATCGGCCATGGTGGCTCACCTCCTCGACGTAGGCGACGACGTAATGCACATGCGTGAGGTTGAAGAACCAAGCCACCACTGCGGCCTGCCACTTCGATCCATAGGTGCCGTACTCGTTATCGGGGATACCGGCGAGGGTGCTGGTGATCATTACCCGGTGCTTCATGCCGAAGCCTCCGGACGCTCGCGGAGAGATTCTCGCCAGCCAGCGACGTGTGGGGCGTTGCGGTCGCGGTAGGCCATGCTGCCGCCGTCGATAACATCCCACCCCATCAGGTTGCCGCCGAATGAATCCTCGACGTATGGCTCTTTGCCAAAGCCGTGCCACCGGCCGTCACTGTCCATGGCGATGAAGTTCACCCACGCGGGGAATTCCGACCACTCGGGCGACTGCAAAGTGCTACGGGGAAGCGGAAACGCGCGTGCCAAGTCTTCAACCGTGAAGCACTTATCACCGTTGAGGCTCGTGTAGTGCGGGACGTTTTCGCCAACGCGCCAGTACAGTGGTGTGCAGCCATCCGGCACTTTCATGCCCGGCGGGAGCGCCCAGATCTTGGCGTCGAACACGTCCGGGTCATCGGTCGGCAATACCTCCTGATAGGCCATGACCTTGAACTCTTGGGATTCCGACAGGGCCAATGCAGCACGGTCAATCAGTTCGGCGGTGATGCGGTCCTGCGCCGGGAGGAAAGACCCGGTGGGCGCACGCAAGGTCGCCGCTGCCGAGCGCAACTCCAGAATGAGATCATCGAAACGCATTGGGGCCTCCATATGCTTGTTGGGTTGTCGAGGCTGGGGTGCTCCACAACATCCGTAGGCCGCTGGGTGAGCGCACCTCGGTGCGGGTTCGTTTGTTGCTGGGCTCTATCTCGGGGAAGGAAAGAGCGATCAAGCCCCGCACCAGGCAGGTCCGTTTCCCGCTTGGTTTGTAGAGAGTTACCCGGGGAGTTCCGCCATCGGCCTTGGTGAAGGGGCGGAGCTCTTTCCCATCGCGCTTACGCACGCCGGTGGCACCGCACCTGCCAAGACGAACGACTGAGCGCACGTGCCCGTCGATCGTGATCTGATACTTGCCTTCCCACCCCGGAATGTCCCGCCACTCGTCCGCCTTCATGGGACGCGCTCGATTTTCTCGATCACCGTCTGCGTTCGATAGCCGATCATGCGAATCGCTGACGCAACGTGATCTGGGAATGCGGCTTCACCGATAGTTCCCTCTTGCTGCAGGAGCTCGTACAGACCGGCGATGTCCCAAAGGGCGAGGAGCGCCTCGTCCAATGCGTTGGCGAGTTCGTTCTGGCGCTTTCTACTCGGACGCGATCTCATGCCCCCACCTCCGCTGCCTTGCCGTTCTTCTGCAAGGATTGGCCGACCTCTTGCAAGATCAAGTTCTGCAGGTGAAGCAGCTCTGAGGCTGCAGCCGCAATTTCGGAGTATTCACCTGGCGCGTCCATGATGATTCGATCAATGGTCCCGCCTACTGCCGCCAGGTTCGCGGCTACGCTGTTGACCACGCGGGCTAAATCTTGCTTGCCGCCTTCTTGGGTGAGTGTGACTCGGTAGCAGATGTTCGAGCTCATGCCGTTGCTCCTGCGGCGGTGCGCAGTGCCGCTGCCATTTCCAGCAGCAGGTCCAGCACCATTACGTCGTCGTAATGGATCTCCACGTTTATGCCGGTGGTCTTGTTCACCATCGCCTCCTGCAAGTAGCGATGGACGAAATCACCAGCCAGTTCGGCGACGGACAGCGCGAACATCGTGTCTACACCTTCGGCGATCTTGAACAGCCGCTTGTCGTCAACTGGAATGAAGTGGAACTCGGCGTTAGTTGTGACCTTCTTAGGGCGGCTCATTGATCTTGCTCCTTATCGAGACGCGGCCGCAGCTCGGCGCTCTTGATAGGTTCCATCGCGTTGATGAGGTGCTGCAGGCGCGCAGCCGACTCCACACCTTGCTCACCGATGGCGGGAGCAGTTGAGTCGGCCGCGTTGTAAAGCCCACCCACTGCAATCACGTCAAACAGCGCGACAATGCGTCGGATCAGGCTCGACATCTCGTCCGATTGGCTCAGCGTCACGCCGAGCGCGGGGGTTTCGGTTACATTGGTGCTCGCCATGTGATTACTCCTGATTCTTGGTCGATGACGGAACTGCCTGGCACGACGGCTGGGGCGTTGGCGCGCCCTGGCCGTCACTTTTTTCGTTTGGCCGAAAGTTTTTGCTGCGATCGATCCTGTGATTCCGCGGTGCCCATATGGAGAGTTCGGCCCGTCCATCTGCGGTTCGCGTGAGATGGACCTGCACGTCCGGGCCGATATGGACGGTTTCACCGGTCGCTATTTGCAGGATCGCTGCGCCCGGTAGATGTGCGCTGCCTGTAGGTGTTTTCCTACGCATGGCTTGGGTGTTCCTTGATGGTGTTACGTGGATTTGCTCGACAAAATGCGAGCGTGGGAGTCCGTCCGGCGAAAGGCCGGATAGCGAAAAAATGGAGGCGTTAGCGCCGATGATTGGTGCGAAGAGCAGCCCTGCGATCGCGGTGCAGACGCCTCCCAATCTGACCGCTGAGCGGTATGCATTGGTGTGCGGAAAGTGCCTGACACGAAACCCGTAGCGCTGGGCCGCGTTCATTCCGAAGCCCTCTGCACAATCACGTACTGAACGCTTCCGAAGGCCTCTCCCCAGGCGCTGCGCTGGTAGTGGTAGCAATCGGTCATGCCATCGAAGCTGCCAGCCTTGAATCGGTCGCACATGGCGTCGATCTCGGCGAACCGCTCAGGGCTTACCTTCGTTGCTACATGCACGTAGTAGGCGCTGCCGCTTTTGCGGACGCTGGCCTTGATGCCTTCGGCTTTAAGCATCGCGCGCAGATTCTTGCCGACAATGTTTCCGTCGTACCGATCCGTGCAAGGGGTGAGGTGGGGGTTGGCAGCAATCAGCTGAGCGGTGTTCGCTTCAAGCTGTTGGCTTGCCATGGTCTTCTGCAGGGCAATGGAAGCGTCCCGCTCGGCAACCTTGCGCTTGGCCATTTCGATGATCGCCGGGCCATGCAGCCGATCGAGCAACCGCCATGCGCGCACCCCGGAGAATCTGCAGAAACTGCTGCGGCGGAAGCTCCGACCGTCAAACAGGATTGCGTCGAACTGCTTGAGTGCTTCGTTGACCGCGACGATTACGCCGTCGCCAGACTCGTTTGCCACGTCGCCGGGGTAGTGAACCCGCCGGCCGATTTCGATTGCCCCGATTGCCCCGATTGCGTTTTCCATCGTCTTGCCCCGTGGCGCTCTGCGTCAGCGCGATGGGGTTAGATTAGGAGATGTAAATTCAGGACGCAATGGAAATGTAAATTTACCTTCGTTAATTTTTTGAACGGTTCAGGTACTAGGCGATTTGCTTGGCGCTGTACTGCACGACGGCCTTGCCAGCGATGTGGAGATCGTCGGGAGCGGCATAAGGCGGGAAGAGGGGATTGGCGCTCACGATGTACACGCCGTCGGCGCGGCGCTGCAGCCCTTTGATCTGGGTTTCGCCGCCGATGCTGATCACGTAGATAGCATCGCCGTCGTAGTAGTCGATAGCCGTGTCGACCATCACCACGTCGCCGTTGTTGATCACGGGTGCCATGGAAGGGCCACGGCCTGTGATGAGCTTTAGTCGGCCGGGCTTCGGGAGGAAGCCAAGGCGCTGCCGGATGTCCCATTCCGCATAGTCCATGCTGCGGATCACTTCGGGAAAATCCTCATTGACGACTCCAATACCCATGCCAGCACCTCCATCCAAGAGCTCGATGCGAAGGTATCCGGGGGGCGTCTCACGGGCCGAGAGTGGGGGTGCATCTGATAGGTCATCAATCGATCCTTCGCCGGTAGCGAGCCAGGCCGTGGACACTCCCAGGGCGCGCGCGGTCTTGACCAGGACATCGCTGCGGATTGATTGGGATCTCCCGCTAAGCCAGCCGTTGACGCTGGGCGCAGACACGCCGGCAGCCTTCGCCAGCTCAAGTTGCGTCAGATTGGCTCGGGTCATGGCAAGTCGCAGTCTTGAAGCTAGGTCCATGATTAGGCTCCGTTAACTAATTTACGAATGCTACGCGGATTTCCCTTGCAATGTAAATTAGGAGGTGTAAATCTGTGCCGCACCCACAATGGATGGAGCAATGGAGAACCAAATTGAAGACGCCTCGGTCCTGATCGATGCGCTGGGCGGTACGGGCGAGGTGGCGCGTACCTGCCAGGTCAGTGAGCCGTCGGTTAGCCAATGGCGCAAGCGCGGTATCCCGCGGCCGTGGCAGATGTTCTTGCGTGAACGGTACCCGGAGCGGTTCGACGCGGATGGCCGCGTTGTGGCTTTCGGCGCCGCTGTAGATGAGTCAGAAGTGGGCAAGGCTGTCGCGCTCGGCTCCAGGTAGTCGCAGCGGCACGGGATCAAGCGGTACTCGCTCAACGGATTGAGCGCGATGGGGCAAGGACGGCGACCACCCTGCATGTGGAAATGGCCATGTGGGTGTCTGGCGCAAGGCGGATCGCTGCCAGCGATTCAAACGTCAGATACGACGAAGCCCCGGCTGTCTTGGCGGACAGGTGCCGAGGCTTCGTGCGAACGAGGCCATTATGCAACGCCTAAATACCCCAGTGTCAAATCACTCACTGCGCCAGCCGGGCCTGCGACCAATCGCGGATGCGCTAGACGACCTGACGCAGCAACTTCATCGAGAGCGCGAATTCCCGCTTGTCCGGCTCGGCGAGCGCCTGGACGATGGCCGAATCGCTGTCGAGTTCTTCGACCGCAAGCGATATCCGGACGGAGTGGAGCCGGAGTATGACTTCTACCTGCGCGATTTCCGGCAGGCACTCGAATGGGTGCAGCAGGTAACCCCCAAGGCTTGGATCACCAAGCGCCATATCGAGGTGTTTGCGACGCTGATCCTGCGCGCCTTTCCGGAGGGTGTCGCCGCATGAGTATTCAAGCTATGGCGTGGGCCATTGAGCAGGCTCCTGTCACCGATGCTACTGCGCGCCACGTGCTGTTGTGCCTGGCCAACTACGCCGACCAGGAGGGTCGTGCGGCGTTTCCAGCGGTCGGTCGGCTGTGCCAAGACACCGGACTTTCCACCCGGACTGTGCGCGCAAAGCTGGACATGCTGGAGAAGGAGGGCCACATCAGGCGAGGAAATCAGAAGATCGTCGCCGCTTACATCGATCGGTCTGATCGCAGACCAGTTTGCTACGACCTGGTGTTGTCGAAAACAGTGCAGGGAAATGCCGAACGGGGTGCAGGAGCTGCAGGCCGAAAATCGGCACGGGGTGCAAATGACGACACCAACGGGGTGCAAATGACGACCGAACGGGGTGCAGGAGCTGCACCCAATCCGTCATATAACCATCAAGAGATCCATGGTGGCATTTCCGCTGACGCGGAATCGCTGGAGCTGGCTGCCAATTCGGAAGATAGCAGGGCTGTACCGGAGATCATCCGAGATGCCTACAACGAGATCCTGGGGAAGCGCAAAGGCTGCATTGCCTGCAGGGCAATCAACGCCAAGTTCGCACGACGGCTGCAGCAGGTTGATCGGGACGCCCGCAAGACCTGCGCGGACAACGATGTTGTCTATGCGCCTGTTGAGTTCTGGGAGATGTACTTCAACGCCTGCCTTAAAGATCCGTGGCTGAGAGGTGATAAGCCGAACCCCAACAATTCGCGCTGGCGTCAATCGTTGAAAACCCTGGTCGATGACGACCGATTCTTGCAGATCGCAAACACCCTGATGGATGAAGCCGAGGTGATCGAATGAGGCGGCCCAGCTACGACGCCGAAAGCGCGGTACTTGCCTGCCTCCTGCGCGACCGTGAGTCATTCTGGAGCGCTGCTGACGTGCTTGTTCCGGAAGACTTCCACGACCAGCAGAATCGCGCGCTGTTCCAGGCGCTGGTGTGCGAGATCAGGGACGGGCGACCGGCGGACGCGGTGACAATCGGAGAGCAGTATCCGCACCTGGGCGACCTGGCTATGGATATCGAGGTCAATACCGTTGGCTCTCCGCGATACCTGCGCACTTACGCGGAGGCATTGTCAGGCAAGGCTTGCCTGCGGAAGCTTCAGGCCGTTGGCCGCGCAATTGCTGCGCTACAAGACCCTGGTGAGGCATTCGCTACGGCGAGGCGGCTGGTGGCGGACTGTGAGCCGCGCACATTGGGAGCTGGGCCACGGCACATCTCCGAGTTCGCCCGCATGTCGAAAGATGGGCTGATGCGGCGCTTCGAGGCCGAAGGGCTGATGACTGGCTTGGCTACGGGCTATGAGCCGCTGGATGCGGTTCTGAGTGGTTGGCAGCCAACTGATTTGATCATCGTGGCAGCGCGCCCAAGCATCGGTAAGTCAGCGTTCGCTATGCAATCCATGTTGCACGGAACCTCCGGCGCACAGGCGAACGTTGGGCTGTTTGCATCGCTTGAAATGTCTGGTGAGCAGCTTTCGGACCGCGCCATCTCGCACCTGGGTGGCATCAATGCCAATCACATTCGTCAGCCCAAGTTGATGGAGGACGAAGAGTGGGCGCGCAGCACGTCAGCCTTCAAGGCGCTGCAGTCCTCTGGGCTGTACGTGGACGATTCCTCCGGCCTCACTGTTGAGGCCATCAGCGCGCGCGCTCGGCAGCTCAAGTCGCGGGAAGGCTTGGCCCTTATCGCCATCGACTACCTGACTTACATCGATCTGCCGAAGAACGACACGCAGGAGCAGGGGATTCAGCACGTAACCCGAAGCCTCAAGGCACTGGCGAAGGAACTAAAAGTTCCGGTGATCCTGTTGTCTCAGTTGAACCGGGATGGTGATGACGAACCCGAGTTGAGGCACCTGCGTGGCTCTGGTGCCATTGAGCAGGACGCCGACGTGGTTATTTTCCTGCATCGCCCAGACAAGTCAGATCGGCACACCGTCAAGGTCAAGGTTGCCAAGAACAGAAACGGCGCGCTGGCAGATTTCTACCTGCGGGCAGAAATGGAGACGCAGCGGTTCACGCCGATGGATGCGCCCCCTGTAAGGCAGGAGCCAGATAGGCCAGCGTTCCGCAAGAAAATTCCCACACTCCCAAGGCGGGGCTACCGGGCAAACGGGGGCGCAGCCGATGAGTAATCAAGGTCAATTGATCCCAGACGGGCCGAAGGCACTTCGCAATCTGGCGGCCAGATTGGAGCAACAAGCGGCGCGCAGTGATGTGGTGATGAATCATGGCCGTGGTCGAACCTCATTCGTGGGCGAGGTGTATCGAACGGCGGCGAGCATTGCCCGGCAGGAGGCTGCGCAGCTGGAAAAAATCACCCAGGAACTGAAAGGGGGCGCTCAGTGAAGCGAGAGGAATTTGAGGGCTTGATGCGCCGCTGGGGCAAGGCATATGGGCCGGAGAGGGAGGCGCTGGAGGCGGAAAGCGAGTCGAGCGACTACGGGGACTCGCCAATGGCGCGCATCTGCGTGCAGCCCATTCGCCAAGTGACGACGATGGACCGGGGCGGGCTGGCGCGCAGGCGGCTCCATGGAGCAGCAGCAGGGACGGGGAGGGCAGTCCCCGCGTGGGCGCTTGCGCACGTTGCATGCAGTGAGACGCGGGTTTCTGGCCCCAAGACTCCCGGGCCGCGTGAATGGTCGCTGCCGCGAGAGATCCAAAGGATTGAGGAGGAATGGTTCAAGCTGCGCCGAGTTGACCAGGATCTTGCCCTTGCACTGCGCCTGCGTTACTGCACTGCAGGGAGCCCGAAGGAAAAGGCTCCGCAGCTTGGGGTAAAGGTTGGCGTCTACCGCGATAGGGTGTCGGAAGCAAAAGGATGGATGTGGCGTGCAATAAGTGTTTGACAGAATCGGATCGATGTGCGATAAGTTTCGTTATCGCGGAGTAATCCCGATGGAACCCGGCCCCGCGCCGGGTTTTTTCGTTTCAGAGATTCGCGGGCTTGGCCGAGTGGTCAGGCTGCAGCCTTCCACGCTGCATACACCGGTTCGACCCCGGTAGCCCGCTCCAATTGATCGGGTAGCTCAAGGGACAGAGCAGCGGACTTCTAAGCCGCAGGTTGCAGGTTCAAGTCCTGCCCCGTTCGCCATGCAGCGCCTCGCCATTGCCTCGGTGGCGCGCGCGGCTTGCGTCTGACCGGCGACACATTCGCCCAATAGGACGCCTCCGGGGTGTGCGGAATTCTTCGCGTACCCCTTGAAGCAGACCTCATGGCTTGGCCGTTCGCGGGCCGAGCGTAAACCGCTGGGGCTCACGCCAGCGCCGGACTCCGGTTACCGGCTTTGAATACCAACGTCAGCCCGCCATGTGCGGGCTTTTTCTTTTGCCCATCAACAGTGAGAGCTATGGCGCAGATCACTCCCCAACAGGCTGGCGGCGTGAACGTCGTGGCATTCCTGGACATGCTGGCGTGGTCGGAAGGAACCGACAACGGCAAACAGCGGACGCGAGATCGCGGTTACGACGTGCTCGTCGGCGGCCAGCTGTTCACCAGCTATGCGGACCATCCGCGTGTGCTGATAGACCTGCCGAAGTTGCGGATTCAGTCCACGGCAGCAGGGCGCTACCAGTTGCTGCGCCGCTACTTCGACTCATACCGCAAGACGCTCAGCCTGCGCGATTTCTCGCCGTTGAGCCAAGACCTGATTGCGCTGCAGCAGATCCGCGAACGTCGCGCGCTGCCCCTGATCCAATCGGGCCAGGTGGTCGAGGCTATCAAGGCCGTCCGCAATATCTGGGCCAGCCTTCCGGGCGCCGGGTATGGGCAGCATGAGCAGAAGCTCGATGACCTGCTGGCGGCGTACCGTGCAGCAGGCGGGGAGATCGCTGCATGACGCCTGACATGATCCCAAAGAGCCTGCCGGAATGGGCCCTCCTGTTGGTTGCTTCGGCAGCCGGCTGGTTTACCGGGAAGCTCGGCCGCAAGCGCGACGACCAGATGGTGACCACCGAGTCCCGGCTGTACGAAACGGTCCGCCTTGAGCTTGACCGGCTGACCACGAAGGTTGACCAGTTGGAAAAGCGCAGCGGTCGGATGTTGAACCACATCTACCGCCTAGAAGGGCTGATGCGCGCAGCGAACCTGGAGCCACCGCCTTTCGACCCTGACGCAGACCCCCAGCCCTGTGGGACTCGCTGATGGTCTGGCTGCTGATCGGTGGAGCAGTCGGGTTCGCCGTCGCCTCGCTGGCGTACTGGCACGGCGAGATAGGAATGGACCCATGACAGCCCTTGTGGGCGTGGAGGTTTGAGTGAACGACGATCAGCTTGAGCGTTTGGGCCAGCTGGCCGACCGGTTGGACAACTACGCGGCGGCCGGGGCCATCCCGATGCCAGATCACATTCGTCTTGCGGCCATCAATGAGGCGATCCCCGAGATGCGGGATGAGCTGAAGGCAGTCTTGCGTGAAGCTGGCTTCGATCCATGGGGCGATGAATGACCCGCGCCCAGATCCTCGCAGGGCTGCTGCTGTTCCTCGCTGGCTGCCTTCTGGGCAGGGAGTGGCGGGACCGCAGCGCCGAGATTGCCGCAGGCAAGCAGGAAGTAAAGCAGCTGGCCGGGCAAGTGCAGGCAGAGCAGCAGGCCAGGGCGGTAGAGCAGAAGCAATCGCAGGCCCAGCAAGCGGCAGCCGACACGGCAGACAAGAGAGAGGCGCAGATCAATGCGGACTACGACGAGAGGCTGGCTTCTGCTGGCAATGGTGGGGATCACGGCAGGCTTTCCCAGCTGTGGGGCCAATGTGAAACCGACCGTCTGTCCGAGCGTGCAGCCACTGCCGCAGAAGCTGCAGGACAAGACCGACTACGCCGCGAAAGTGCGGCACGAATTGTTCGGGACGTCGAGTCAGTCCAGTCCGAGCGAGACGAAGTGATCGACCGGTATCAGGCGCTTGCCGCTCCCGCTGATGCCAAACAGCTATAAACAAAAGTGTTGACGCATAAACAAATGTGTTTATACTTACTCCCAACAAGACAACGTTAGGAGGCTGATGAAGACAAGCGAGTTTAGGCGGTGGTTGCAGTCCCAAGGCGTGGTGATGAAGGAAGGAGCCAATCACACCAAGCTGATCTACCGGGACAAGCGATCAACACTGCCAAGGCACGCAGCTGAACTAAAGGAAGGCACACGGAAGGCCATCCTCAAACAGCTGGGTATCGAGGAGCCGCCCCGATAAGGGGCGGTAACTTGGACTCGCAAGATTCATCTGATCACATGCTCTATCCAGCAAAACTCGCACCGGAAGACGGTGGGTTCGTTGTGACGTTCCGGGATATCCCCGAGGCGATCACTCAGGGCGATACGAGGGAGGAGGCCATTGCGATGGCTGCCGATGCCCTCGCAACCGCAATGGAGTTCTACTTCGAGGACGGCAGGCAGGTTCCGCTGCCGAGCGAGGTGGGACGTGGTGAGGTGGGTATCCCGCTGGCTGCAGCCTTCTCTGCGAAGGTGCTGCTGCTGAACGAGATGCTGGCCCAGAAGGTCACGCCGGCTGAGCTGGCGCGCAGGCTGGGCACCTCACCGCAAGCAGTCAATCGCACGGTGAACCTGAGCCATGCAACCAAGGTGGACGCAATCGCCGATGCACTGAGCGCCCTGGGCAAACGCCTGGAGCTGTCGGTGGTAGACGCGTAAGCGCCCAGAACAATCAAGCAACCAAGAGCCCCGGCAACCCCGGGGCTTTTTTGTGGGAGTGAACATGGCGCAGGTGACTGGACGGCTGTGCTTCCGCTGGTGGTGGAAGTGGTACGTCCGGGGAGTAATCCTCACGGCCCAGCTGACTGGACTCAGGCCCAGTACGGAGCGGGTGGAGTACTGGGCTCGTCGCGCGCTGTATTGGCGCGAGGCGAAGCCAGAGGGCCGCAGCTCATGAGGTGCCATGTGGAGTCCGACTCCACCCGAGGAGAGGGCGCGCGATGGGAAGGCTGAAGACGATCCAGCCACGCCTCAAGCCAGCAGGCCAGCGCCTCGCATGGGTTCCTACCCCGGGAGGGCAGCGCCTCACTGGCAGACGGCTACAGGCACGACGCCTGCGCATCTGGACGGCCAACCCAGCCTGCAAGGACTGCAACGTACTGACGCGCTACCCCGATGGCTTTGAGCTCGACCACGACGTGGCGCTGGTCAACGGTGGCGAGGACACGGATGCGAACTGCTGCGTGAGGTGCATTGAGTGCCATGCAGCCAAGACGCAGGGCGACATAGCCAAGGCGGGCCGACCGGTTCCACGGCGGTGATGTTCCACGCAAGGGTAGGGGGAGGGTCAAAGGTGAGAGTGATTCTCGACCGGAAACCACCTGTCCTCGCATGTGCACTTTTTATGCCGATTCAGGAGTAATCAGCAAATGGCAGGTAAGAAGGGGCGCAGCGGAGGGCCGCGCGAGAATTCGGGTGGTGCTCGCCCTGGTGCTGGCCGTCCTCCCAAAGAGCCCGTACTGAACATGTCGGAGCTTCTGCTGACGAGTGATCCGCAGAAGTTCCTGCAGGGCGTAATGAACGACCAGGAGACGGATATCAAGCTTCGGGTGGATGCTGCGAAGGCCCTCATGCCTTACCAGTACCCGAAGAAGGCCGGGGGCATCAAAGATCAGAAGCAGGCGGCTGCTGAGCGCGTGGTTGGGGCCGGGAAGTTCGGCCCAGGACAAGCGCCGATGCGACTGGTGAAGGGCGGTAAGGGATGATGCCCGCGTGGACGACGGCCTGCCCCGACTGGGAGCAACGCCTGATCGACCAGCGCGGCATCATCCCTCCGCCGATCTACCCGAACGAAGCAGAGCAGGCCCTTGAGATATTCAAGGCGCTGCGCATTGTGGACTTGCCCGGCAAGCCGACCTTTGGCGAGGTGTCAGAGGAGTGGGTGTTCGACTTCGTGCGCGCCATCTTCGGCGGCTATGACGCGGAGACCGGCAAGCAGCTGATCCGCGAGTACGGCTTGCTGATCAGCAAGAAGAACACCAAGTCCACCATTGCCGCTGGGATCATGCTGACGGCAACCATTCTGTGCTGGCGCGAGGACGAAGAGCACCTCATCCTTGCCCCAACCAAGGAAGTTGCAGACAACAGCTTCAAGCCAGCGGCGGGCATGATCCGCGCCGACGAAGAGCTGCAGGCGATGTTCCATGTGCAGGAGCACCTGCGCACCATCACCCACCGGGTGAGCCGGAACACGCTCAAGGTGGTGGCCGCTGATACGGACACGGTGTCCGGCAAGAAGGCCGGGCGGGTGCTGGTCGATGAGCTATGGCTGTTCGGCAAGAAAGCGAACGCCCAGGCGATGTTCCTGGAGGCGCTGGGCGGGCAGGTGTCCCGCGATGAGGGTTGGGTGATCTTCCTGACCACTCAGGCAGACGATGCGCCCGCAGGCGTGTTCAAGGAGAAGCTGCAGTATTGGCGGGATGTGCGCGACGGCGTGACGTTGGACCCGGCCACCTTGGGCGTTCTCTATGAGTTCCCGCAGGCGATGGTTGAGGCCAAGGACTACCTGAAGCCGCAGAACTACTACATCACCAACCCGAACATTGGCCGGTCGGTCAATGCGGAGTGGATCGAGGGGCAGCTCAAACGCCTGCAGAACTCCCGCGACGGCAAGCTGCAGGAGTTCTTGGCCAAGCACCTCAATGTGGAGATTGGTCTGGCGCTTAGGTCCGACCGCTGGGCCGGTGCTGACTACTGGCTGGCGCGCGCGCTGCCGGGGCTTACGCTGGACAGCCTGATGGCCCGTTGCGAGGTCGTCACGGTTGGAATAGACGGCGGCGGCCTGGACGATCTGCTGGGCCTGGCGGTGGTGGGGCGTGAATCGGATTCCCGCAACTGGTTGGTGTGGACGCGGGCCTGGGCGCACCCGTCTGTGTTGCAGCGGCGGCAGGATATCGCTCCGCGCTTGCGGGACTTCGCTGCAGACGGTGATCTGGGGCTGGTCGAGCAGATCGGCGACGACGTGCGAGAGCTGGCCGCTTGTGTTGCAGACCTTGAGGATGCCGGGTTGCTTGCTGGCGTCGGCGCTGACCCGGCTGGCAT
Organism: Stenotrophomonas sp. UBA7606; assembly: GCF_002477705.1. Classification (NCBI taxonomy): domain Bacteria; kingdom Pseudomonadati; phylum Pseudomonadota; class Gammaproteobacteria; order Lysobacterales; family Lysobacteraceae; genus Stenotrophomonas; species Stenotrophomonas sp. UBA7606. The sequence goes on from NZ_DLJW01000069.1 coordinate 22,744, forward strand.
TGGCGCGGTCTTGGATGCCCTGGAGGAAGCTGGCGTCCCGCAAGACAAGATCAAGGCCGTATCGCAAGGCTGGCGTCTCGGCGGCGCAATCAAGACAACCGAGCGCCGGTTAGCTGAGGGCTCGCTGCAGCACAGCGGGCAGCCCCTCATGGCTTGGAGTGTCAGCAACGCGAAGATCGAGCCGCGCGGGAATGCAATCTTGATCACCAAGCAGGCCTCTGGCTCGGCAAAGATCGACCCGCTGATGGCGGTGTTTGATGCGGTATCGCTCATGGAGCTGAACCCCGAAGCGGGGAACGGCGTTATTTCACAAGGCTTCGTGGTGATGAACTGATGCTTGGACTATTTGGAAGCAGCCCGCGCCCTGACCCGCGAGACCGGGTAGAGCCGACAATCGGAAACGTGGCCGAGGGCGAGACAGCCTCGTCTTCCAGCCTGCGAATGTTCGAGATTTTCGGCAATCCGACCACTGCATCTGGCGCTGTGGTGACGCCCGACAGCGCGATGCGCGTCTCGGCGGTGTTCTCCTGCGTGAGCTTGATCGCGGGAGCCATCTCGCAGCTGCCACTACATGTCTACGAGCGCACGGAGGAGTCGCGCAAGCGGGCCGACCATGACTATTGGTGGCTTCTCAACGAGCAGATGAGTTCGGCTTGGCCGACCGCTGCAGCTTGGGAGTACCTGGTTGCCCAGGTCTTGCTGCGCGGGGACGGGATTGCTTACCTGAAGCGGAATCGCGCAGGACAGGTGACTGCCATCTTGCCTTGGCCCCGCAACCAGGTGCAGATCCTGGAGCAGGAACGGAATTCGCCCCGCGATGAGCGCCGTCTTCAGTACACATTCTCCGACAAGGAGGGTTACTTCACCGTCGATCAGGCCGACGTGCTGCATCTGCCGGGATTTGGATTCAACGGTATCCACTCCATGTCCGTGATCCAGTGGGGCGCGCGCAATGGCATTGGCATCGCGTTGCAGGGCGACGAGCACGCCGGGAAGTTCTTCAGCGAGGGCGGCAAGCCCGAGGTGGCGATCACCACGACGGGCAAGATGACAACGGGGCAGCAGGACGAGTTCCGCGATGCCTGGGTGAAGAAGTACGGCGGCAACCAAGGCAACCGACGAATCCCGCTGATCCTTACTCAGGGTTTGGACGTCAAGGAACTAACCATGTCCGCCGTGGACCAGCAGCTGCTGGAGTCGCGGCAGTGGCAGGTGATCGATGTTGCCCGGGCCTTCGGGGTTCCTCCGCACATGATCGGCGAGACGACCAAGGCCAGTAGCTTCGGCTCGGGTATCGAGCAAATGAGCATCGGCTTCGTCAAGCACACCTTGGGGCCGCACCTGAAGCGGTTCCGCGATGAGCTGAACCGCAAGCTGTTCCTGACCTCGCGCTTCTTCGTGGAGCACAACGTTGACGGCCTCATGGCCGGTGACTCAAAGGCGCAGGGTGAGTATTTCGGCAAGGCGCTCGGCGGCCCCGGTACACAGGGCTGGATGACGATCAATGAAGTGCGCCGGATGAAGAACCTGCCGCCCGTCGAGGGCGGGGACCGGCTCTACAACCCCACGGATTACCAGGCACGGCCTGGCGACACCACCAAGAAGGACGAGAACGATGACGATTCCGAAGCTGCTGCAGCTGGCGAAGAGTAACGCTGCGGCATCCCAGCCGCTGCGCGCCGAAACCAGCGGGGCAGAGGCCACCGTGTATCTGCATGGCGTGATCGGCGGCTACTGGGGCGATATTGACGAAACCGAGTTCGTGAAGGCCCTGACCGCCTTGGACGTGGACACCATCCACCTGCGGATCGACTCGCCAGGCGGTGATGTGTTCGGGGCCCGGGCAATGATGACAGCCATCTCGCAGCACAAGGCCAAGGTCATCGCCCATGTGGACGGTCTGGCGGCATCAGCGGCTACCGGAATCTGCATGGCTTGCGATGAGGTGGAGATCACCCAAGGTGCAGGTTTCATGATCCACAACGCCTGGACCATCGCACTGGGCAATAAAGCCGACATGGCAAAGACGGTCGAGCTTCTCGGCAAGATCGATGCAGGGCTGGCTGCGGACTACACCGCACGCACCGGCAAGGATCAGGAGCAGATCACGCAGTGGATGGACGAGGAGACCTGGTTCACCGCCGATGAGGCCAAGGAGCATGGCTTCGCCGACCGTGTGGTCGAGGTGGTTGGCAAGAAGAAGGCAAAGAATCAATGGGATCTTTCCGCCTACGCCAACACCCCGGCTGCGCTGCTGGCCAAACCGAACAACGCCGCCCCCGATGACGGGGATATCACGGCGCACCGAAATGCGCTCGAGCGGCGACTGTCGCTGCTGGAACGCACCCCGGCCTAAGCGACTCCCGCTTGCCGAAACCGATACCGCCGAAAGGCGGTTTTTTATTGCCCAAAGAGGAATCAAGACCTATGGCTTTCAATATTCAGGCCGAGCGGGAGCGCCGCACCCAGCTGGCGAAGGACACCCGCAATCTGCTGGACACCAGCACCGGTGCTGGCAACACCTGGACCGCCGAGAACCAGGCCAAGTACGACGAGAACGTGGCCGAAATCGAGCGCATCGATGCCGCCATTGACCGTCACCAGAAGGTGATGGATCTGACCGCCGACAACGCCATGCATGATGCAGGTGTCCGTGAGCATGGTGGCGGCAAGGGCGACAAGAACGCGTCGAGTGACGTGCGCTTGTTCGACAAGTGGGCGCGTGGTGGCGACAAGGCGCTGAGCGCCGAGGAGTGGAAGCAGGTCAACGCGGCCATGTCCGGCAATCCTGCCGTCAACCCGGAGCAGGGTGGCTATACCGTCCCGACCACCCTGGCCGAGCAGATCTTGGACGCGCTCAAGGCCTACGGCGGCATGCGTCAAGTGGCGGATGTGTTCAGCACTGCCGGTGGCGAGCCGATGCAGTACCCGACCAGCGACGGCACCTCGGAAGAGGGCGAGATCGTTGCGGAGAACAGCTCTGCAACGGACGATGACGTTGATTTCGGCACCAAGGGCCTGCAGGTCTACAAGTACAGCTCCAAGGTCGTGACCGTGCCGTGGGAGCTGCTGCAGGACAGCACCGCCGATATCGCAGGGTTCATTGAACGTCGCCTGCAGTCGCGCCTGGGCCGCGTCACCAACCGCCACTACACGCTGGGCACTGGCAATAGCCAGCCGATGGGCCTGATCACTGCCGCCACCGTTGGCAAGATCGGCGCAGTCTCCGCGCTGCCGGTCATCACCTACGACGACCTGGTGGAACTGGAGCACAGCGTTGATACGGCCTACCGTGCGAACGGTCGCTGGATGTTCCACGACGACATGCTGAAGCTGATCCGCAAGGTGAAGGACGACCAGGGCCGCCCGATCTTCGTCCCGGGCTACGAGCAGGGCAACCCGGGCGGTGCGCCGGATCGTCTGCTGAACCGCGATATCCAGATCAACCAGCACGTTGCCTCCCCGGCTGCAGCAGCAAAGTCCATCGCGTTCGGTGATTTCAGCTACTACAAGATCCGCGACGTGATGGCGGTGACGATGTTCCGCTTCAACGACTCGGCCTACGTCAAGAAGGGCCAGGTCGGTTTCCTGGCGTGGATGCGCACTGGCGGCAACCTGATCGACGTTGGCGGTGCGGTGAAGACCTTCCAGCACGGCGCTGCCGCCTAATCCACCAGTGAACGACGGCGGCCAGAGTGGCCGCCGTCTGGAGGAAGTCATGTCGAAGAAGACGAACCAAGCGCCTCAGGCCGCCGCCAAGGCACAGGCGGAGGTTGCGCCGGTAGGTCAGCCTGCGGATGTTGTGGAATCCGTTTCCACGCCTCCCGAAGCCAGCGTCGCGGAGAGTGCGGAAGCCGTTGCGCAGGCCGATGAGGTGGAGGCTGATGCCGACGCTGGCGAGGACGACCAATCGCACGCTGATCCGGCTGAACCCATCGAGTCGGTCAAGGCCCTGGTGCTGAGCAACAACCACCTGGGCAAGGTTGGCGAGGTAATTGATGTTCCCGCAGCCCACGCTGAAGCATTACGCCTGGGCGGGCTGATCGATACCCATCCCAACGCCTTTCCCAAAGAGGGGTAAGCCATGCTGTACCTGATGACCGCCGCCACTGCAGAGCCGGTGACGGTCGCGGAGGCGAAGTCCCGCCTGCGGTTTGACGGGGATGCTCTGGATGCGGATATCAGCAAGATGATTTCTGCAGCCCGGGAGATCGTTGAGCAACAGACGGGTTACGCGCTCGCAGAGGCGTCATACGCGTGGAGCCCTATCGGGGCGGGAGACGTGCTGCCGATCCAGCCTGCAACGGTGACGAGCGAGGCAGGCGCGCGGCCCATTCTGTTCACCACGACGCCAGGCCCCGCCCCGGAGGCGCTGCGCACCGCAATCCTGCTGCTGGTGGGGGACATGTTGGCCAACACGGAGGCGTCAGTCCCGGTGCAGCTGCACGACAACCCGGCCTTCCAGACGATGATCTTCCCCTATCGACGGGTGTTGCCATGAGAGCGGGCGAACTGAACCGGCGAATCCGTATCGAGCGTCCCGGGGCTGGGCAAGACGCAGCAGGGCAGCCGGTGCAGGGCTGGGAATTGGTCGATCACCTATGGGCGGGCATCGCCGGTGAGACAGGGTTGGGTGCGATCCGGTCCAGCCTGCAAGGGGGCGTTCCTGCATCCATCGCTAGGTACAGCTTCAAGGTGCGGTTTGAGGCCATCAGCCGCCTGGGCATCGATGCGGGCATGCGAATCGTCTACGACGGCCTGATCTTCGATGTAAAGGGAGCTACGCGGGATCTGAAGGACAGGCAGGCGGCCTACATCTTGACCGAGCAGGGTGGGAACACCGGATGACCATCAAGGCGAACGTTGACTTCAAGGATGCCGTAGCAGGGTTGGACAAGCTGAGTGAAGTTCGCGCCCGGCTTGCCCGGTCCATGGCCGTCGCGGGCGGGAAGGTGCTCCGGGATGAGGCCAAGATGCGTGCGCCAGTGGGGACAGATGAAGGAGGCAGCAAGAATCCTGGCGGCCTGCAGCGATCCATCTACGTGGCCTACCGTGACAAGGCGTCTACGAACGCAAAGCAGGTCTATGCGGTCAGCTGGAACGCAAAGAAGGCCCCTCACGGGCACTTGATCGAGTTTGGGCACTGGCAGACCCACGCCCGCTACAAGGGCAAGGACGGCAACTGGTACACAGGCGCTCAGCTGGCGGCACCAAAGTGGGTTCCGGCAACGCCGTTTCTACGCCCCGCGCTGGACGGGGGGATGGCCCGAGCGAAGGAGGCGATGCTGGCACGAGGGCGCGAGCGATTGCCCGAGCTGCTGGCCGGAGGAGGTGCTGATGACCTATGAGGCCACTCTTTCCGGCCTGATTGGACCGTTGATGGGCGGGAAGTTCTTCCCCGACGTTCCACCAGATGCGCCCAAGTATCCCTGCGGCGTCTACCAGCAGGTCGGCGGCCAATCGCTGTGGTTCCGCGAAGGCGCGATGCCGGGGCATAAACATGCCCGCGTGCAGATCACGGTATGGGCGGAAACCCGGCTGCAGGCCAACCAACTGATGCGCCAGATCGAGGGAGCGATCTGCACCGGACTGCGGAACGCGGAGCCGTTCGGCGCGATGGTCGGCGGCTACGAAGACGCAATCAAGAAGTACAGCGCAAGACAAGACTTCGGGTTCTGGTATCCGGACCCGTGAGCAACCACCACCGCCCGGCACTCGCCGGGTTTTTTATTGACCCAGCGAGGTAATCAAGAATGGCACTCAAGTTCCCGAATGGTTCGGTGTTCGGCATCTCCACCGCGTTGTCTGCGGCCATCCCCGTATCGGCCATCTCCAATGCAAACCCGGCAGAGGCAACAGTCACGACTGGCGCGGTAGCGACCGATGACGTCCTGGTGATCGCATCGGGTTGGCCCCTCATCAACAACTCTGTCACCGTCGCAGGTGAGGTCAGTGCTGGTGACGTCCCGTTGCGCGGCCTGGACACCTCCGACGTGACCCTGTTCCCAGCTGGCAAGGCAGCTGCGACCTTCTACAAGGCGTCGAGCTTCGTGGATGTTGACCAGCAGGGCGACCCGTCCACGTCGGGCGGAGAGTCGAAGGAGTGGACGGGCACGCTTCTGGAAGATCCCCTCGGGCGCGAGATCAGCATTCCGATTGGCCTCACGGCCGAGAAGCTGACCCTTCCGCTTTACTACGACCCGAAGAAGCCGTGGTACGCAGCCCTGAAGGCGGCGGCGGTTAAGCGCGCTCCGGTTGTCCTGCGGTGCAAGCTGTCTGACGGTGACGAAATCTACCGATACGGCTACTTGGCTTTCAACTCGAATCCGTCGATGAATGCCAACAACCCGATGCAAAATCAACTGACCTTCACTTCGCAGGGTGAGGCAACGCTGGTGGAGGCTGAGTAATGTTCAAGGTCAAAGCCCCCGAGAAGTTCGACGCCACTCTGACCATTATTGGTCAGGGCCGGGAGCAGAAGCTCAAGCTCACGTATCGCCACATGCTGAAGGACGAGTACAAGGCGCTGGTGGACAAGCTGTCAGCGGGCGAGCTGACCTCGGCGCAGGTGATCCTCGAGATGGTCAGCAGCTGGGAAGCGGACGTTACTCTGGATACCGAGGGCGTAGAGCTGGCGCTGCAGCACCAGATCGGCCTGGACACGGCAATCATCCACGGCTATGCCCAGGCAGTGCAGGTCGCCCGCAAGGGAAACTGACAGAGGCGGTGGGGGCGATGTACTGGCGCGCCCCCACCGAGGCCGAGCTTGCAGGATCAGGCCTCAAGGCCAAGCACTTCCAGCCGCCCGAGGTTGACCTATGGCCGGAGTGCGCCTTGCCTATCGAGATTTACAGCAGGGTCGCTACCCAGTGGCGCGTTGGTGCCGGTGGCCCGATTGGGCTCGACTACGGCGTCGTCTTCTACGAGATGGACCGGGAGGGGCTTGAGGGTGAAAAGAGGGACGAGGTGATGGCAGGCATCCGAGTGATCGAAGCGGCGGCCCTTGCGAGCTTCGCCTCGTCCAGGAACTAGCGGTTTGGTAACATTCGGCCATCCAGAAGCGAGGGCCTGGCCGGTGGCACTGATCAAATGCACGGAATGCGGGAAGGAAGTCAGCGATAAGGCGGCGGCATGCCCTGGGTGTGGTGCGCCGACGTCCATCATCAAGCAAGAGATCGCTAGGCAACCTGCAAAAGGAACCTCAGCCACAGCTGCGCTCGTGATTATTGGGGTGCTGCTTATTGGCGGTGGTGCACTTGCGTACTTCATAGACAGTTCCAGGCGGAGCAGAGACCCGGTTGCAGACGCCGAGCGGCACCGGGCTGCGGCCGCCATTGAATTCTGCGACAAGCGATACAAGGAAATGAACGCAGATAGGCAGTACACGCCAGACATGCTGCGTTTCCATTCCAATACATGCAAACAGATGCGAGAAGAGTTCAAGGCTAAGTGGGGGCGAGACCCCTAACTTCGGCCAGAACGAGAAACGAGACCCGCCAAACGGCGGGTTTTTTATTGCCCAAAGGAAAGTCATGACCGACACCGCCATCGGTACTGCTCGAATTGAGGTTGAGGTTGATACCTCCCAGTTCGACTCAGCGATTACTGCTGCCAAGCGATCTGTGGCTGACATGTCCTCATCTGCTCAGCAGCAGTATCAGCAGCTCGCTACTGCCGAGAAACGGCGAATCGACACCTTGATCAAGCAGGCAGACATTGTCAGCATGAACAAGGCAGAACAGATTGCCTACTCGGCCTCGCTGAGAACGAGTGGACCTCTGCTTGATGAGATCACCAAGAAGCTCGCAAGGAACACGGCGGAAGTAGAGAGGCAAGGGATCAGCCTCAAGCAGCAGCAGGCGGCCATGCGTGGTGTGCCAGCCCAGATGACGGACATTGTCGTCAGCCTGCAGGGCGGGCAGCGGCCGATGACAGTCCTTCTGCAGCAAGGTGGTCAGCTGAAGGACATGTTCGGAGGCATCGTCCCGGCCGCGCAGGCGCTGGGGACGCAGCTTGCAGCCATGATCAACCCAGCAACGATTGCTGCAGCGGTACTGGCTACATTGGCTGTGGCATGGAAGGAGGGGGCGGACGAGCAGCAGGCCTTTAACGCTGCTCTCATCAAAACGGGCGGCTATGCCGGTGCGAGCACTGCTCAGTTCAAGGGTCTAGTTGAGCAGCTCGCCGACCTGCAGTCGGTGACGAAAGGTGGCGCTGTCGAGGCACTCACTGCCGTGGCGGCGTCGGGCCGATTCGCCAGCAATGAGTTTCTCCAGGTGGCTGAGGCTGCGGCCCGTATGGAGGCAACGACCGGGCAGAGCATTGAAGAGACGATCTCCAAGTTTGAGCAGATCGGAAAGTCTCCTGTTGACGCACTTCTGAAGCTAAATGAGACAGAGCACTTCTTAACCCGCCAGCAGCTCGAAAGGGTGGATGCGCTCATTGCGGAGGGGGATGAAACGCGTGCAGCTGCTGAAGCGACTGCCATCTATAAGCAGCATCTTGATGATGTTGCCGATGCCGCTGAAGCAGCTCGTCCGCATCTTGCTGGCCTGTGGAGCGAACTACGCAAGGAAACCTCCGCAGCTTGGGCCGAGGTCAAAGACTTCGCCGAATTCCTTGCAGCCACGCAGGAGCAATTAAAAAAACGCTCCGATTGGCAGACTTGGGGTCCATGGGGCGGCATCAACTTCATGCGGGATATGAGCCGCGCTCAGGCCGCCAGCGCCGCCGCGCCGGTCAAGGTCCGCATGGCTGGGATCTACTCGGACGAAAGCGAAATTGTTGACCCGAAAGAGTCCAAGGCCCGCGAGGATCGCAAGAAGGCAGACGACGAGTGGAACCGCTGGCAGGACCAGAACCTGAGCAAGCGGGACAAGCAGCTGGCTGAGGAAAAGCGGATTCAGGCGGCGGGCGACGCGCTGGGCAAGAAGCAGAGCGACATTGATGCGCAGATCGCAGCCTCGCGCCAGCGATTCGCGGAGTCAGAGAAGCGGTCGGCTGGCAGCAAGACGGATGATCCGACAATTGCACTTGCCAAGCGCATCCAGCAGCAGATCGCGCTGAACACGGAGCAGCTGCAGAGCGAGGCCAAGCTCACGACCAGTCAGCGGCTACGCATCCAGGTTGAGCAGGAGTTGTCCAGCCTTGGTAGTAAGGCTGGCCCTGAGCGTCGCACTGTACTGAACGCAATGCTGAAGCAGCTGGACGTCAGTGGAGATCTGGCAACAGCACATGAGCGCGAGGTCAAGGCCAAGGAGCAGCTGTCCAGGTTGAACGCTCAGATTGCTGTCAGCGAGGAGAATCGGCTACGTGCCAATACCTTGGACCTGATGGGCTACGGTCGAGGTGGTGACGCTGTGGACATGCTGCGGCGGCAGTTGGACATTCACCGCGAGTACGAAGACGAGCTAAAGCGGCTCAGGGATCGCGGTGTTGCTGAGGACTCTGCCGAGTGGACCGAGCAGGAGGCTGCACTTCGGGCCAGCCGTGAACGCATGCTGGGGGTGGAACGGGATTTCCAGAACCAGCGCCTGGCGTTGATGGGTGACTGGCGAGTGGGTGCGAACGCGGCCCTTGAGGACTACCTGTTCGCTGCAGCCGACGTGGCGAGCCAATCCCGCGACATGTTCGCCAATGCCTTCGGAGCCGCAGAGGATTCAATCGTCCAGTTTGTGAAGACCGGCAAGCTGTCGTTCTCCGACCTGGCTGACTCGATCATTTCCGATCTTGCCCGTATTGCGGCCAAGCAGATGATCACCGGCTTGTTCGGCAACATGATGGCGGGATGGATGGGGGGAGGGGTGACGGCAACTGGCAATTCCTTGGTCAGCAGTGGGACGCAGGGCATCAACGCAGGGTTATCGGCTGGACTGACTCCACATGTGAAGGGTGGCATCTACGACTCGCCAAGCCTGTCAGCCTATTCGGGCAAGGTGTATGACAGCCCGCAGTACTTTGCGTTCGCCAAAGGCGCTGGCGTGTTCGGCGAGGCAGGCCCCGAGGCGATCATGCCGCTCAAGCGTGGCAGCGATGGTCGGCTTGGTGTATCGGCTTCGGGCGGGACGGGGGCAGTAAAGATCGAATGGACGAACAACGGTCAGCAGCAGGAAGTTCAGAGCGCTCAAGCGCAGTCCATGCCAGACGGCTCAATGCTGATCAAGCTTGTTACCGGCGAGGTGAAGCGGGACATGGCACGGGGCGGGTTTGACGCCGTCATGGGCCAGTCATTCGGAATAAAGCGTCAAGGCGCAGCGAGGGGCTAAGTGACCATTCCAGTTTGGCCTTCAAGTCTGCCAACTCCGTTGGTGGAAGGGGTGACCTATGCCCCGCAGCAGAACAACGTGATCCGCTCACCCTTCGCGGGGGGCAGTAAGTCACGGCGACGGTTCACGAGTTCCTATGAGGATGTCAGCTTCCGGCTGTTGCTCAACCGCGCAGGCGTGCAAGTTCTTTCGGACTTGGTTATCTACACGCTCGCCGACGTTCTGCCAATGCAGTGGGTTGAGTTCCGCGACCCAGCTAAGCGCCCCGCCGTCTACGCGTTCAAGCAGCGGCCGACTTATACACCGGCAGGCTGCGGCTGGCTTTGGTACGCAGATATCCAACTCGAACTTCGCACGCCGTTCAACGGCTTGTTCCCACTGACAGATGAGCTGGATAGCCAGCTCGAAACCGACACCGACGAGGGGTTGACCACGTGAGCACAATCGAGAAAATTGCAGAGCGCGATCTGCCGGTGAGCGCGGCGGGTGCTGCAGATTTCGTCCGCGTCGTTAAAGGCGGGAAGTCGTTTCTGTCGCTTGCATCGGATCTGCCTGTTCCTGCTGCCGTGCCTTTGCTGATCGAAGATAGCGAGCAGTTCTTGCAGGGTAAGATCGCGGAGGCTTCCGCAGCATCCGCTGCCGCCGATTCGGTCCTGAGTCAGAAGATCGACGATGTTGAGGCCATCCGTTCCAGCGGGATGATGGGGTTCGATTCACTTGCCAACCTGAATGCCGACCTCGCGCATGTAGCAGGATCTCTGGCGGTTGTGACGAACGACGCAAGCTCATCGAACAACGGAACGTACCGGAAACTTGGCGCAAGCGGGTCAGGGTCGTGGATAAAGGCCGTAACGGCTCCTCTCACGGACGGCGCGGTTACTGAAACAAAGCTTGCCGCAGCCGCAGTAACAGGTTCAAAGCTCGCTGTGAACTCGGTTACCGCGTCGAAGTTGTCGGGGGGCTACAACTACAAGGCCAGCCTGAGCAGCGGGAGCGTCAACTCCGTAGTCGCGGCGGGCCGGTATCTGGTTTCAGGCTCAGTCGCGGATCTCCCTGCAGGCGCTCCCACCAGCCGCATGCTGATTGTCACGTCCCTCAATAGCGACAGCTACGTTCTGCAGGAGTATTTCGGCCTGACCGGTCAGACATCGGTCTGGAGGCGGTCGATTCGGCCAAACAATGGCCCGACCTACAACCCTTGGGTAGTCCAGAACGCGTACCGATCAGCTCTTTCGAGCGGCAGCGCTAACGATGTAGTGACGGACGGCCGATATCTCGTGACCGCTGCAATGGCTGACCTGCCTGTCGGCGCGCCAGCTTCCGGATACCTGGAAGTCAGCGTGCATGCGTCGTGGGTAATGCAAGAATACTCAAGCCTGCAGACCCCAGATGTTGCATGGCGTAGAACGCTGCGAACGGATACGGGCGTCTTCTACCCATGGGCACCTACCAAGTCGGCAGGAATATCGCCGCTACAGGGCAAGAAGGTCGCATTCTTCGGGGACTCGATAACGGAGAACGGAGATTACCCGGAGCGGGTGGCGGCCAGACTCGGCTGTGTGCCGCTGAAGTTTGGCTTTGGTGGTTGCAGGATGGGCCTCCACAACAACACGGCATCGGGAATTCTCTACGGCAAGATGAGCATGTGGAAGTTGGCCGACTATGTGTCGTCTGGCGATTACTCGGAACTGACCACAGCAGCTCAGGATCTTTTCACCCTGGAGGGGGACGACAATCGCCCCCAGGCTGCAGCGCTGGCGGCAACTGACTGGGCGACCGTCGACTACGTGGTCATTGCCTTTGGAACCAATGATTGGGGCGGTGACAATCCGCTCGGGGCAAATGGAGACACGACTGCAGCTACTTTCAAGGGCGCAATCAACTACACGATCACCAAGCTGATGACTGCATATCCGCATTTGAAGGTGGCGTTTGTGTCGCCGATGTGGCGATCCAGGCGAAGTGCGGGGGATGGTCTTGAGTCGGATGCCAACCCAAACACCAACGGCACCTTCCTGCTTGAGTTCGCCGATGCGGTCAGGGAGGTTGCAGCGTTGCGGCACCTTCCTGCGCTGGATCTCTATCGCACGGCCGGTATCAACCAGTACAACGGATCGATCTACTTGGCTGATGGACTGCACCCGGTTGCTGGCGTTGGGTTTCAGCGACTAGCAGACCGGGTGGGTGCCTTTCTCGGATCTGTTTTCTGATGCCTCGTGCACTGACCCCAGCGCAGGCCCGAGCAATCCTTGCCCAAGACACGGCAGAAGTATTCTTGCCGTGCCTGAAGATAGTCGCTGGTGACATCTTCCGCATCGTCAACAACACCGAGCCACTGGCGAAGTCGGATGGGGTCTATCAGCCCTATCCGTTCGAACCCCAGTTTCCCGATGACAGCGACGAGAAGGGCACCAACGTTTCAGTGCGGATCGACAACGTTGAGCGGGACGTGACCAGGCTTCTACGCGACGCCGCAGGCGTGCCCAAGGCGGTGCTTGAGCTGGTCACCGCCAGTGACCCAGACAGGCCTATCCTCGGGCCTTGCGAGTTTTCGGTCCTGAGCGCCGATGCAGACATCATGCAGGTCACCCTGCAGCTGGGACACGAGGAAGACTTCCTCAACCAGCGCGTGCCGGCGCAGTCGTATGGCCCAACCAACTCGCAAGGCCTCTATCAGTGAACCTGGAGCCATTCATGGCGGTCCCGTATGAGGGCCGGCATTTCTGTCGCGTGTTCGCTGCCCGCGTTCTAGCGGCGCATGGGGTGCCGTTGCCGGCGGTGGCCAAGCCTGAGCGGGCAACGGACTGGGAACGGGTGCCCAAGCCTGAGCCGCTGGCCGTGGTGGTCTTCCACACCGGTGCTGCGCCAGACCACGTCGGCGTATGCATTGGGCGCGGTCGGTTCTTGCACGTCGAGGAAAGCTCCCGCAGTCGCATCGAGTTCCTTTCATCGCCCCTATGGTCCAGTCGGATCGAGGGCTACTACCGCTACAAGGGTGAGAAATGACGCACAGCTTGATGCTCCGGTCCCATGAGTTCTCCCAAGACGTTGGTGTGGTGCGCGTTGACGGCGGCCAGACGCTGCGCGCAATGCTGTTGCAGGCCTGTGGCGGCACTGATCTGGCAGTGGACGAACTCGACGTGCGCGTGGGTGGGCACGAGGTGCCCGCGGCCTACTGGGGCCGGCTTCGCCCGAAGCCAGGAACGGCAATCCACATTACGCGTCGGAGCCTGCATGGCAACACTGGTCGGCAGGTTCTCGCGATTGTCGCAATAGCGGCGCTTACTTACTTCACAATGGGCGCGGGCGGGATCGGGGGTGGGTCTTTCCTTGGCATGACCGGTTTTGCTGGATACGCGACAGCCACAGCGGCCTTCATGTTGGGCACGCTTGCCATTTCTGCCCTTACTAGGCCGCCTACTGCCGGCGGCGGTGGTAACGATGCGTCGGCTAAATGGAACGCCCTCACCGGCACGCAGAACCAGATCAACCCGGGGGGCGTCATTCCCTTCGTAATCGGTGAATCGCGCTTCTACCCGCCTCATGCAGCTATCCCCTACAGCGAAGCAGTAGGCGAGAGCAGCTACCAGTACTGCCTCTTTGACCTGGGGCACGGCGACATTGAAGTGGCCGACATTAAGATCGGCGAATCTCCCCTCAGCCAGTACAACGAGGTGACGTACGAGATCACCCGCACGCCGACCATATACACCAACGATGTGGCGGAGGTGGCGGTGGGCGCATCAATGGACGACACCGACGTGGTGACGCGCACGACTGCCCCGGGGATTACTCGCATCGCCTTGGATCTGGTTGCCCCAGGTGGGCTCTACGGCGTAGGCACCAGCGGCAAGAAATTCAGTATGGGCGTGCACTGGCGCATCGAGTACCGCCTGGCCGGCAGTAGCGATGCGTGGGTTACGCCGGCAACGCCGCGCTTGTCGTACATGACGCCGATGGGTGATGGCCGTTTCGCTATCCGCATGGAGAAGGCCGAGGCCTTCGCAGCGGGCATCGCTTGGGACGTGCCAGCGGCGCAGTACGAAGTGCGGGTGACGCGGACCGACACGCCCAAGGGCAGCTCCAAGAACACCTACATCACGGACTTCACTTGGAGTTCGCTGCGGTCGATCAAGCCCGGCCTGCCGAGCACAACCGGCACCAACAAGCTGGCGATGCGCATCAAGGCCACCGACCAGCTCAACGGCACCCTGCAGAGCCTCTCCCTGGTCGTGCGGCAAAAGGTGAGGGTGTACGACCGGGACGCAGACACCTGGGCCGCCCCAGCGGTCAACCTCAATCCGGCTTGGGTGGCCTACTGGCTGCTGACCGAGTGTCCCGCATTCAGCAAGCACGTGCCTGCAGGCCGCATCCATCTCGACACCTTCGCCGACTACGCTGAATTCTGCGAGGTCAACAGCTTTGAGGCCCGGGGTGTTGTTGACGCAGCCACCACCGCAGCAGAGCTGATCGAGGACATGTTGTCCTGCTCGTTGGGATCGCTGGGCCGGCGCGATGGCAAGTACAGCATCGTCTATGACTCGGGCGAGACACTTTCGAGCATGACGTACATGCCAACCGAGATTGACAACTTCACCATGTCGCGGCCATTCATTCGCTTGCCGCAGGCTCTGCGGGTTCAGTTCAAGAATCCGGCAGCGGATTACCAGGACGACGAGATAATCGTCTTGGATGACGGGTACAGCTACCGGGGAGTGGATGCGCGCGGCAACCCGTCCGCTCTGCCAGAGCCGACAGAGTTCGAAACCATGCAACTACGATTCGCGCAAGACGCGATTCACTCTTGGCGGGTGGGGCGGTTCCATTTGGCCCAGGGCAAGTTCCGCCCGGAGAGCTACGGTTTCACCAGCGACGTGGCCGGCCTCGGAACCACGCGAGGGGACGTGATCGACGTTGCTCACGACCTGGTCGAGTGGGGTGCGGGCTGGGGAAGGGTGGTCAGCATCGGTAACGTCGCCGGCAGGCCGACTCTGGTTCTTGACCAGATGGTGACTACCCAAGCCGGCAAACGATACAGCGCGCAGCTCAGGTGCAGCGATGGTAGTGCCGTGGTCGTGGGCATCGTTGGCGCTGGGGGCGAGACGGACACCTTCTGGCTGGAGTCCATTCCCATGACCTCCGGTCCGTCTCCGCAGCCAAGAGTTTGGCCAGGCGACGGCTGTGTGATCGGTGAGGCAGAGAGCGTCACGGAGAAGCTGCTGGTCACGGGCGTTCGCTACAGCGACGGCGGGCAAGTGACAGAGTTCACCGCAGTTCGCTATGACGAGCGTGTGGCGCCTTTCTGGGCGGACCCGCCGGAGAGCATCGTCAGCGAGATCACGGGAACGACGTACGCTGAAGTGCCGGTGCCCGTGGTCCTGGGCGTCATCAGTGACTCCATTGCGGATGACCCTGACGATGCTGGAATCGTGGCCCCGGTGGTTCGCATCGGTATCGGCCGCCAATCGGAGCTGCACACGGAACTGAGGGCTGCGGCATGACGATCATCGCGCAGGAGCTGCGGTACCGGGTTGCCGGCGTTGACGGGACGGAGTGGATCGTTGATCGCATCCCCGCAGGCAAGAACATCGAGTTGCGCTCAGTGCGCCGGGGGATCACATACGACGTGGAGATCCGAAACGTCGATCACACCGGGCGCATGTCGGCGCCGGCCACGCTGCAGCACACGGTTGGGTCCACGGTCCGCGAAGGGGCTTTGGCCCTGCCGGTGAACTCAGTCGCCAACATCAGCAGCGTGTGGGACGTGGATACCTCGGTCACCTACAGCGCCACCGACAGCGTCGCGACGGTGAGCGTCAGCGCCGGCACGCTCGTGATCGGAGGGACCACGATCAACTACGGTGCCAGCAGCGCGTCGGTCGCCGGCGCGCCTGAAACAGAGAAGACAATCTACTTGTTCTATGACGACCCCCGGCTTGAGGGTGGATCTGTGGATCTCGGAGTCACCGAGGACTACATCACATCAACTGCCGGCAATGGCCGCATTGCGATCACCACCCTGAAGATCACGTTTCCTGCCGTAGGCGCGCCACCCACTACCGGCGGCGGCGGGATCGGTGGCGGCGGCGGTGGCGGCGGCGCCAAGAACCCAGCAGCGGAGCAGCAAGCGGTATGACCTACGAGAAGAGAAATGACGTGCCGTGCCTCGCTGGTGAACAGGTAGTGGAGCTGGACACCGGCGCTCTCGTGGCCACGAGCTGCAGCTGCGAACGTGTGGCCACGGGCGTGGCATTCCGCACAAAGGCCAGGGCGATCGACAGCACAGGTGCGCCAGTCCTAGACGCGGAGGGCCGGCCAGTGGTGACCGAGCTGTCCCATGTGGCGCCGGTGGCGGTGGTGGATGCTGAAACCGCGTCCGTCATATCGCGGGATTGCCTGCTGGCCGTTCTGGGCGAGCCGGTCACCCGACCGTG
Source organism: Stenotrophomonas sp. UBA7606 (assembly GCF_002477705.1). Lineage (NCBI taxonomy): Bacteria > Pseudomonadati > Pseudomonadota > Gammaproteobacteria > Lysobacterales > Lysobacteraceae > Stenotrophomonas > Stenotrophomonas sp. UBA7606. Next base: position 39,443 of record NZ_DLJW01000069.1, read on the forward strand.
GGCCGACGTGCTGCTGTCCAGTGTCAGCATCCGGGTATCCCTGGCTGCAGCGCCAATCAGCGGGCCAGTGGACGCAGGCGCGGTCCTGTAGGGCTAAACGAGCCCATGCAGGCTGCCTTCCGGCGCTACGCCGAGCTTCACCAGCCACGTAGCGACCAGCTCGATCATGGCCGTTTCGTCTTCCGGGTAGGCGTCAATCAGGCGCTCTTCGACGTCGTCGCAGACCTCCCAGAAGGCCTCTGACTCGCCGTGCTGCAGCAGAGCATGGCTGATTCCGTTGAACGCCAGCTCATAGTCGGCTTTCTGCTGGCTACTCATCGTCACTATCCGGCTCAACCATCCCAGCCTCTCGGATGATCCTATCCACGCAACCGTGAAAGTAAGCCCAGTCCTCGGGGGCAACGTATTGTTCGATCACCTCGGCCTCTCCGGCTACTTCCTCGGCCTGTTCACCTTCCGGGCTGGATTTGGCGATGATCGCCGCCCGGGCCTTCAGGTCGTCCAAGCGGTCGTCCAGTTCTGAGCGGGTCAGTTTTGCGTTCATGGACAGATCCTATGCCCGGCGGGCGTTATGCTCCGGTCAAACGGAGGTGATGCGTGTGCTATTCAGCTCAGATTGAGGCCGACTACAAGAAGTTCGTCTTGAACTACGGTGCGGTGGTTGACCTTCAGACCTTCGCCAAGCTTTGGCTGCGCGAAGGGGACAAGCCGCGCCCCAAGACGCCCAGGGCGATGGACCTATCGTTCCTGAAGTCGAAGGAGCCGGCCATGGTGCGCCTCGCAAACGAGATTCGGGAATGGGACACCGAGCAGGTCGCACAGCTTGAGACGGAGCTGTTCAAGCAGGCCAAGCGCCTAGCCGACGCCGAGCGGAAGCTGGCCGAGAAGCCGACCAAGACGGCGGCCAACGAGCAACGCATCGCCGGCAACAAGATCGAGCAGATCAAGCGGAAGATCGCGGACCTGAAGCGGTCGAAGCCCGAGGCGCGCGACTTCCGCATGTTCCCGGGCTACTACTGCCCAGTGTTGGTCAGCGAAAACGGCAAGCTGGTCGTGAAGCCGATGCGCTACCAGTGCCGGCCGGCCGGCAAACCTGCCGCCTACGATGCGAAGTACCCAGGGACGTACAACGCACGTCGGGACAACCTGGAAGGGTTCTGGAAGGGCGAGTTCGGACATACGCATGGGCTGGTCGTGGCCAGCCGCTTCTATGAGCACGTCGAGGTCGATGGCGAAAACCAGGTGCTGGAGTTCGTCCCGCGCACCGGGGAGGACATGCTCATCGCGTGCCTGTGGTCGCACTGGAAGGATCCGAAGGGGGTGGAGCCGGATCTACTGAGCTTCGCTGCGGTCACCGATGACCCGGAGCCAGAGGTAGCAGCAGCTGGCCACGACCGGACCATCATCAACATCAAGCCCGAGCACGTGCAGGCCTGGCTCAACCCAGACCCGAAGGACCTGCAGACCCTGTACGCCATCTTCGATGACAAACGGCACCCGTTCTATGAACACAGAATTGCAGCGTAGTCAGGTGGGATTCGAACCGGCGACTATCTGGACGATTGGCCACTCCACGCACGCCTGGGAGGCCTTTGTCGATGTTCTGCAAGCCCACCGAATCGACTCAATCGTGGACGTAAGGCGGTTTCCTGGCTCCCGAAAGTTTCCGTGGTTCGGCAGCGACGCGATGAGCTCACAATTGCCCCGGGACGGCGTTGGCTACGAATGGATTCCTCAATTAGGAGGGCGGCGATCAGTGCTGCCGGGGTCGCCGAATGGCGGGTGGAGAAACTCGTCATTTCAGGGGTACGCGGATCACATGGCCAGCGCGGAGTTTGCGAACGGGCTTGAGCAAGCCTTGGCCGCAGCTGCGCAAGGGCGCACGGCCTTGATGTGTGCAGAGCTGTTGTGGTGGCGCTGCCATCGGCGCTTGATTTCGGACCTCTTGGTACACCGGGGGCACAAGGTCCTGCATATCCAGAGCGAACGAGCGGCAGAACCGCACCACCTCAATCCAATGGCCCAAGCGGTAGGCGAGGACCTTAGATATCCCCCTTTGCAGCTCGGTTTGCTTTAGGCCTTCAGGGCAACCCCGCCTATCTCCGCTCGGACTTCGCAGAAATGCTTGACTGAATTGAGGGCGATGGTCATGATCCGCCCCCTCTACTGGGGAGTAGGGGGCCCGGTTCGCCGGGCTTTTTCTCTTTAAGGCTCAATCGTTCTGCTCCATATCAAGAGCCCGGGGGGGGTAGCTGGGCTCTTGTCGTCTTATCCGAACACCAAGTTCCATGGGATGTCGGAATCTTGGTACTTGAACCTGAAACCATCGAAGTCGGTCTGCTTCGCGATCTTGCCTTGGTCATCGATCAGGGTCCGCATTTCTACGGTGGCACCTTTAGGGTGCATGATCCTCTTTCCGTCGCTAGCTCCCGGGCGTGGTCGCATTGGCTCCGTGGAGAGTAGCTTCACTGGTCGACGCTCTTGTCCTGGCCCCTCTAGGTACATGGCAACTGATTCCATAACCCTCTCTCTCTATCGGCTGTTTGTGTGGCCCCAAGTAAATCATGAGGTAGATGAACTGCTAGCGGCCTGATCAATCTGACGATGGGTGTTTCTACGACTTGCTGGGCAGCCAATCTAGAGCTGATCGGTTGTCCAGAACCGCTGCAAATCCAACAACGCAGGGGAGTCTGACTGCGGGCCTATCTGCTGAAGCTGTTCGGCTTCCCGTACCCACTGTTGAGTGCTGAGCTTCTGTAGCACACTGCCATCAACGTCTTTGCATCCCATGTTCCACTGAGTGAAGTAGGGGAGGTCTATGGGGTAGTTATGCAGTTCCTGTATGTCGTGATGAAGTGTCGACGACCGAATTCGACCATAAATTCGGTCTACTCCATCCGCTGGTCCTTCAAAATACTGAAAGAAACGCGAGCCATCGTACAGAAGGATTCCCGTTACGTTCGCAATCTGATTGTGTGCTCGAGCATCAACCAACAAGTTGTCTAACTCTGTGATCCTAAGGCCGGAGATCGCACGGCTGATGTAAGCAATGGCACGGTAGGGCATAGTGGTAGCTGATGCTGAGGGTGGCATACATTCCCACAGTGGCTCGTGTTCGTGAAGGGGATTTTTATTGCGGATTTGGGCGGGTCCGAGGGCTCCGCGCCTTATGCCTATTCGCGAAAAGAGTATCGTATGGAGGCGGATGCAACGGACGTAAAACTGTCAGAAAGCTGCTTCGAATCGGGGATCCGTTTCTGCCAACTGTTTGAACTCTTTTCTTATCTGCACGTTAACCGCATGTTTAGTGCAATTGGTTCGACTTACTATAGCATCCGTAACTTCATCCAGAATTAGCCAAAAGCCGTCCGTGGCTCCATAATGCTCGTAGGCGTGGCGGAGCCGCGTAACTTCAGCTTCTGTGAGCTCGGTTCCTTGAGTGGTTGGCATCATCTGATGATCCGTCTACTACGAATTGGTAAGGCGGAGATCGGGAAGTAACTAATGGGTTAAAGCAATCTGGAGAACTGACTGCCTTGCCCGCCCGTTCGAGAATGCGTTGTAAGCTGTGGAGTATCGCTACCTCGTCCTGTGCGTCTTGAACCTCTTTGGTGATTTCAACCGCTATCTGTAAAAGCCTTTTGAATAACGCGGATCGCTGTGGTAGTGGCGTATGCGCGGAGTTCGCTATGAGCTCATGGGCTGCAAGATCAAAACGGCATCTTAGGAGCGCATACTGGGTTTGCTGAATAGTCATGCTTTCTCTCGATGCTTTTTGCGAAGATCATGTGCCTCCTTGGGACCGCCCACAAGTAGATTTAAATTAATGGTTAAGCGATCTGTTTTGTGACTTATGTCAATGTTCTACAAATTCCATTCGAAGATTGAAGGACATTGGTTCCGCCTAGGTGGGGTGTGGGTCTTCCGCGCGATAGCAGAGCTATGTGAATCTGTTTTCTCTCTCCCATCGATCGTTCTCCAACGATTGATGGTTTTTGGGGTCGCAGGTGGGCTCCTGAAGGGGCCGAGAGAGTTGAGCATTGTGCGTACTGATAGGAGGCCATTCGCCTGGTGCATATGAGGTTCATCGCCATTTGCCCTGGGATCCAGTCGGTGGATGCTCACGCGTCATGCTCCACCCTAGCTAGACGCGCCACATCTTTTGGCTGTGTGGATGGCGCTGGTGAGCGCGTGCTTTTGCCACTAGGTGATATGGCGACTATGAGCTAGAATTTGCGGTGATGGCTCACCGGCCATCAGCATCCTTCCTCTTGGGAAGGGTGGTCTCTGCGCTGCGAGCCCAAACTCCGGCGTGCCGGCCGCGTAGCCCAAACTGCGCGCGTGACGCCCGCAAGGCTCGTCGTGATTCCGGCTTCTTTAAGGTTCCTTAGGATCGTTATCGTTGTCTAGGGTGGATGCTGAAGCATGCATTGTGGCTTGTAACACGATTTTTTGGACGTTTAATAGGATTCTATTCTCGTCTTGACGGTCGCGTACTGCTGCGACTATTTGTGCAGCCAGTTTCCGAAGTTCTAATAGTTTTGTGTTGGGGCCAACTGCTGGTTATTCCGCGCTTCGATCAGGAGCTGATACGCAAGGCGATCAAATTGGAGCCGGAGTTTTTCATACGATCGAGGCATGGTAAATAGAGAGTTCGCCGTGCGATCTTTTTTGACGTTCAGCCTGCTTGTGGCGTTCAAAGACCCCGTCATTCAATAAGGGATCTATCTCGAATTGTATCTATATCGCTTGCAGTAGCGATGAGAGAAGGGCGCCCAGTAGAATGCATATGACCGTGGTCCAAATTCGGGCTGACCTCTCGTCGCGCGGCTTCATTGTGGGCTCTCGGTACGTAGTAGCGGAGACCAAGGATGCATTTGATGCCGTGAACGATTCGTGCGCGGCAGAGGGTTCTATTTTCTCTTTTAGCAACCGCAGAATTTAGCCCAGGCCTCCATCATCTCTCGCCGTCGCTCAAGCATCGTTCCGCGCTTATAAGCAGCCTTGGATTTGTCTTTGATGGTGTGTGCCAGCGCCGCCTCGGAAAGGTCGTCCGGGTACTCGCCGACCTCATCCGCCCACGTTTTGAAAGTGGTCCGGAAGCCATGAACGGTGACGTGGCCGTAGCCCATGCGGTTCAGCAGCGCCAGCATCGCGTTCTCGGACAAGGGCTCCCCGGTGGCGTCGTTCGGGAATAGAAGCTCACGATCACGCCGTTGCCTGGCCAGCTCCTGCGCGGCCAGAGGTAGGGGCACGACGTGTTCTTTCTTCGCCTTCATTCGGTCGCCTGGCACGGTCCAGTTGAGGCCCTTGGCGTCTAGCTCGGCTGGCACTGCGCCCGTGGTCATCCCCGTGCGAGCCGCTGTGAGGATGGTGAACTCCAAGGCTCGCGCCGACTCGCCGATCCGTTTGCGCAGCTCCCTCATGAACCCCGCCATCTCGCCATAAGGCAGGGACGGGAAGTTCTCAACCTTGGTGACGGTGGTTGGCTTGGGCAGGATCATGGCGAGGTGACCCTTCCACCTGGCCGGGTTGTCCCCGGATCGGTGCTTCTGGACCTTCACGGCATCGAGGATGCACTCGACTCGCTGGCGCACGCGGGTTGCAGTCTCGGTCTTGGTGGCCCAGATGGGGCGCAGCACGGCCAGCACGTCCTCGGTTTCGATCCGGTCCACGCGTTTGGAGCCGATGATCGGCTTGGCGTAGGTTTCCAGAGTGTTGGTCCACTGGTCGGCATGCTTGGCGTTCTTCCAGCCGGCCCGGCGTTCGGCGATGTACGTCTCGGCCGCCTCCCAGAAAGTCGGCGTTGCTGCTGCGGTCGCCTTGGCCCGCCGCCGTCCAGCCAGAGGGTCGTGCCCAGCTAACAACAGCTTCCGGGCAGCTTGAGCGGCATCCCGGGCCTCGGCCAGGGATATAGTGTGAGTTGGCCCTAGGCCCATCTCGGGGCGCTTGCCCTCGAACCTATACCGAAAGATCCAGGACTTGGCCCCGCTGGCGGTCACCTGCAGATACAGGCCGCCGCCGTCGGCGTAGTAGCCAGCCTCGCTGATTGTTGCCACCTTCCTGGCTGACAGCTTGTGCAGCTCAATTCCCATGAATGCCCTCCATTGCAACCCGCCCAGCTACCCGCCCACTGAGCGCGGATTGTAGTGGAAATTGGCGGATCGTGGCGGAGTGTGAAACCTAGGCGTATCAAGGGCTGAGACTGGTTTCACGGGCTGTCGCGGAACGCTGCGGATTGGGCGGAGGCAGACCCCCTCTCCGCCAGATTAAAAAGAAAAGGCCACCCATCGGGTGGCCTTTTCTTTTTCAGCTTGGGGAAGCATGGGAGGTGAGAACCCCAATGGGTTCGACCGCCGGCGTAGCTGGTGAGACGGCGCAGCCGCCGAAGGGTGAGATGCGAAACGCCGAATCAATCGCCGCTCCGCCAGATACCGAAAAGCCGCCCACTGGGCGGCTTTCTATTGCTTGGCGGCAAGCGGGCAGGGGCGGTCGGCTGATTCAACCCAGCAGCGCACGTGCCCTGGTTTCCGCTTCGTCGCAGCTGCCCACGACCAGTAGCGGATAGCCCCAGAAGTTCTCGAAGATGCGGCCGAATTCCAGTGCCTTGTCGCGTGCCTCCACAGTGTCGGCAACATGCAGCTGCGCTTTGATGTACCGCACGATGGCGGGCTTGTTGGCCTTCATCCAGCTGGCGACCTTGCGCCGTGCATCGAGATCGGGCTCGGCGTCGTCGAAGCCACCTCTGGCAAGGAATACAAAAGGCTGCTGGCGGGCAAGCAGGGCTGACATGTCGTCCAGCACCTTGTCAGTGGGCTCGGCGTTGGCGGGTGAACTGTCCAGCCAGACCAGCGGGAAGCGGGAGGGATCGACGCGCATGCTTCTGGCTCATTTGCAAATAAGAGCCATTATCATTTAAGGGTAAGGGGCGGCGCAATCGTCTCGCCATGACGCAGCGTTCCAGCCCGGGCCGGCGGCAGCGAGCGGTTAGACTAAGCGCCACGTTATGTAGGTGCCTTCCATGTCTGAAATCCTTGTGCCCGTGTCCTTTGGCGAGTTGCTGGACAAGATCTCGATCCTGCAGATCAAGTCCGAGCGGATGAGTGATGCAGCCAAGCTGGCCAATGTGCGCAAGGAACTGGCCGCACTGGATGCCACCTGGGCGGCGCATCCGGCTGCCGCCCAGGACATCGCGGGGCTGCGGGGCGAACTCAAGGCAGTGAACGAACGCCTGTGGGATATCGAGGACGATATCCGCCTGAAGGAAAAGGCGCAGGCCTTTGATGATGCTTTCGTGCAACTGGCACGCAGTGTCTACATCCAGAACGACGAGCGCGCGCGCATCAAGAAGGCCATCAATCTGGCGCTGGGCTCCAGCTACGTGGAAGAGAAGTCCTACCAGGACTATCGCGCAGGCTGACAGCTGCAGTGCTGCCTCGCTTTGCTCCCTCCCTTGCGCAGCAGGGGAGGGTTGGGGAGGGGTTGGCTTTCAGGCTTTCTCGTGAACCACGCGCTTCGCGGCTTATGCAGCTCCCGCATCGCAGCCTGGCAGCCTCTCAGTTCGGATGATCCGCGCGGTAACGCTCGAAGGCGGCAATGGCGTCGTCAACCGTGATCAGCGACATCACCTCGTCAAACTCGATCTTGGTGCCCCACTTGAGCTCGGCCGCAGGCGTGTGCAGGTAGCGGCGCGCGGCATCGTCGTAGCGGTCCACGCAGTAACGACGGTCGGAGTAAGGACCGCTGCGTGCCGGGTTACTGGCCGCATGCAGGCCCAGCACCTTGCAGCCCACCGCGTTGGCGATGTGCATCGGGCCGGAATCGGGGGTGACCACCAGTTGTGCGCGGGCCAGCAGGGCGGGCAGTTGCTTGAGCGTGTCCTTGCCGACCAGGTCCAATGCCGGATGCCGCATGGCGGCAAGGATGGCGTCGCTGGTGCTGCGTTCCAGGTCGCTGCGGCCGCCGCACAGCACTACCCGCCAGCCCTGGCTGGCGGCGTGGTCAGCCAGGGCGGCATAGCGCTCGGCATACCAGTTGCGGCGTTGGTGGCTGGAGCAGGGCGAAATCATCAGTACCGGGCGGCCATCGTCCTGCCACTGCGCACGGGCCCAGTCGTGCGCCTCGGGCGGCGTGGCCAGGTCCCAGCTCACCTCCGTCTGCTTGAAGCCCAGCGGTTCGCAGAAGCTGCCGATCGCATCCAGCACATGGATGCCAGGCCGGTCGGGGATGCGCTCGTTGATGAAAAGCCCGTGCAGATCCTTGGAGCGCGATTTGTCGTAGCCGATGCGGCGCCGCGCCGGGATGAAGGCCGACAACAGGTTGGCGCGCGCGGCAACCTGCATCTGCAGCAGGGCCTGGAAGCCTCCACCGGGAAATTCGCGACGCAGCGCACGCATTCCCGCCAGGCCGGTCTTCTTGTCGTAGACGTGGAACTGCACGCCGGGCAGGCCATCAAGCAGCTTGTGGCCTGCCTTGTCGATCACCCAATGCAGCGGTGTGCCCGGCATTGCGCCCTGCAGGGTGCGTACCAGGGGGACGACGTGGGTCACATCCCCCAGCGCGGAGAGGCGCAAGAGACACAGTGGGGGGGACGTTGCAGGCATGTGTTGTTAGACTCGCAATGAATGGTCGCATTTGACGCCACTGAAGCGCTGACGCCGTGCCGCGATGGTCGTGGCTATGGCGCCATTCTGTTCGACCGCGAACGCTTGCGGCAAGCCGAACCGAGCCTGTTTGCGCCCGCCCACTGGGGCGAGCGTGCGCGGCCGGTAGGCGAGGGCGGACGTGGCGGTGCCTGGTTCGTGGATGCGCCGTTTGGCCGCTGCGTGCTGCGGCACTACCTGCGCGGCGGCGTGGCTGCCCGGTTCAGTCGCGACAGCTACCTTTGGCAAGGCTCGCACCGCACCCGCAGTTTTGCCGAGTTTCGGCTGATGCGTAAGCTGGTAGCGCTGAAGCTGCCGGTGCCGCGGCCACTGGCGGCGTTCTACATGCGCGAGGGCCTGCGCTACCGCGCGGCGATCCTGATGGAGCGGCTGGAGGATGTACGCTCGCTGGCCGATCGTGCGCTGGTGGCGGGCCGCGGTGCGCCCTGGGAAGAGGCCGGGCGGATGATCGCGCGCTTCCACCGCGCCGGGCTGGACCACGCCGACCTCAATGCCCACAACATTCTGTTTGACGCCAACGGCCATGGCTGGCTGATCGATTTCGATCGTGGCGTGATGCGCATCCCCGCCACCCGCTGGCGCGAGCGCAACCTCAAACGCCTGCTGCGGTCCTTGTTGAAGCTGCGCGGTGAGCGCAGCCGCGAGGACGTGGAGCAGGACTACGCGCGGCTGCGCCGCGCCTATGATCTGGCCTGGAACCGGGGCGTGTGAAATGAGTTGGGCCTTGCGTTTTCTGGGCGTCGGCAACGCGTCGGCGGTGGAACTGGGTTCGCCGATGTCGGTGATCGAGCGCGGCGGAGCGCCGTGGCTGACCATCGATTGCGGCGGTGAAGGGCTGACTGCCTATCGCGATCATTACGGCCGCATGCCCGATGCCTTGTTCGTGACCCATATCCATCTGGACCATGTGGCCGGTTTCGAGCGCCTGTTCGTCGATGCCTTCTTCAATGCGCAGCGGCGCGGCAAGGTGCGGCTGTACGTGCCGGCGCCGCTGGTGCCGCTGCTGCACAGGCGGGTGGGCGACTACCCCAATGTGCTGGCCGAAGGCGGCGCCAACTTCTGGGATGCCTTCCAGCTGATCGTGGTGGGCGAGGCGTTCTGGCATGAGGGCGTGCGCCTGGAGGTGTTCCCGGTGCGCCACCACTGGCCGGAGACCGCCTATGGGCTTCGTCTGCAGGGCGCGTTGGTATGGAGTGGCGACACCCGCCCCATCCCGGAAATGCTGGCGCGCTTTGCCGCCGACAACGAGCTGATCGCCCACGATTGCGGCCTGCACGGCAACCCCTCGCACACCGGTGTGGATGATCTGGAGCGTGAATACGACGCCGCCACCCGGGCGCGGATGATGCTCTACCACTACGCCAGCGCCGCCGATGGCGAAGCACTGCGCGCGCGCGGCCACCGCGTGGCGATGCCGGGTGAGTGCATTGTGTTGGCCGAACCGACGGCGCCACGCGCCGAGCCGTTCGAAGGCTGAGTGGTGGGCTTCGGCCCCGCGAAGTCTGAGGGCACGTAGCGCCCAACGTGATGGGAGCAATGAGGGCTGAGCCCCTCGCCCGTCTGCGGAAGAGGGGGTGGGGTGAGGGCAAGGCCGGAGCCAGCCTCTGTCAGTCCCATCCGAAGCAACGTAGCCCGGGTAAGCGCAGCGCACCCGGGGAGCGCATGCCAGGTGGCTCGTAGTCCTTGAAAGGCCAAGCCGTAGCCGGCAACCAGTCGATCGTCCCGCCGAGGTTCTGTCCTAAAAGCCCCGGGTGCGCTGCGCTTACCCGGGCTACGGCGCTACGACGCTACGGCGCGCACGGACAACGCCGCCGCTTCATCAGCAGCGCCATTCTCAAGGGCTTGAAAAGGTGGCGACCCCGCCGGCTGACCTCGGC